>JBDTNR010000071.1:0-10812 GCA_039933655.1 Betaproteobacteria bacterium
CGCGCGTGTTGCCCTGCTGCGTCACCTTGCCGTTCACCGTCGTCGACAGCGCGAGGTTGCCCGGGTCGGCCACATCGGCCGCATCGACGAGCCACGGTCCCAGCACCGTGCAGGTGTCACGGTTCTTCACGCGCAGGTTCGGTCGGTAGTAGTTCTCGAGATAGTCGCGGATCGCGTAGTCGTTGGCCACCGTGTAGCCGGCCACCACGTGCATCGCCTCCGCCCGCCGCACGCGGCGCGCCGGCTTGCCGATCACCACCGCCAGCTCGCATTCGTAGTGCATGAACGTGGCATCGTCCGGTCGCCGCGTCTGCCCGCGATGGCCGATCACCGCGCCCGGGCCCTTGAGAAACACGAGCGGCTCCTCCTGCGCGGCGAACGCCAGCTCCTGCGCATGGTCGGCGTAGTTCAAGCCCAGGGCGACGATGGTGCCGACGGCGACCGGCGGCAGCCAGACGACGGCGTCCTCGGCGACCACGCGGCCATCGGCCAGCCGCAACCTGTCGCCGTGCGGGACGGCCTCGTGTATCGCGCCGCCATACGCGACGCGCGCGCGCTTCACGGCGCCGGCCTTTCCGCGACCAGCGTATTGGCGAGCGTGCCGATGCCGTCGATCGTGATCGCGACGCGCTGTCCGGGACGCGCCAGCGGCGCGCCGCCGGGAACGCCCGTCAACAGCACGTCGCCGGGCAGCAGCGTCATGAACTCGGTGACGGCGGCGAGCAATGCCCGGATTGGCCGGACGACGTCGCGCGTGTTCGCCTGCTGCCGGATGGCGCCGTCGATGGTCACGCGGATGGAGAGCGCGTCCGGATCGGCCACGTGCCGGCGCGCCATCACCCAGGGTCCCAACGGACAGAAGCCGTCGCGACACTTGAGGCGTATCGACGGCCGGTAGAAGTCGTCGTGCGGCAGGCTGACGTCGTTGCCGATCGTGTAACCGGCAACATGATCGAGTGCGTCGCTTTCCGCCACGCGGCACGCGACGCGGCCGATCACCACGCCGAGGCTCGCGCCCATCGCCAGCGCCTCCACCCCGTTTGGCACGACGAGCGCCCGCTCGTGCGCCGAATGCGTGTTGCGCGGCTTGACGTAGAGGACCGGCTCCCGCGGCGGCGCCTTGTATGGCGGCGCCAACGCAAGCTCGCCGAGCGTGGCCAGCGCATCCTTGTAGTTGAGCAGCGTGCCGTACACGGCGCCCTGTACCGGCGGCGCCCATTCGAACCCCGCCGCGGGCCGCATTGCCCCATCGTGATAAACGGTCCCCGCGCGCGGATCGACCCGGGCGTCGCAGGCCAGCGCGGAGCCGCTGAAGCGCAGCAGCGCGTCGTCGAGCGTCAGGTTCACGTCCGGCCGCCCGTCGGGGCGCGCTGCCGCCGACCGCCCGGTGGGGCTGGCATCCCGACGCGTGCCGGCGTAATATTTAACATGTTAGTAATTTAATCGCCGGCACCCGATCATGTCAAGCCGACCATCACGATGACGCCGCCGCTGCCCCGCCGCAACCTGCCGCTGTTGCTGTTGCAGACGCGCGAGGATGTCATCGCCCGCTTCCGTCCCATCCTGCATGCCCATGGCGTCACCGAGCAGCAGTGGCGCGTCCTGCGCGCGCTGGCCGAAGACGCGCCGCAACCCCTCGAACCGCGCCAGCTCGGCGCAGCGTGCACGATCTCGAGCCCGAGCCTGACCGGCGTGCTGGCGCGAATGGACGAGCTGGATCTCGTCGCGCAGCGCCGCGACGGCACCGATGCGCGCCGCGTGCGGGTGACGCTGACGGCCAGGGGCCGCGCGCTGGTACGGCGCATCGCGCCGCGGATCGAACGCGAGTACCAGGCGCTCGAAGTAGCGATCGGCGCCGATGTCCTGCGGGACGCGTATGCGCTGCTCGACCGGTTGCGCGGTGAACTGCGCGCGGCCGCGGCCATTCCCGGAACGCCGGCTGTGCCCATCCTTCGCTCGCGCGACCGCCCTAAGCGCCGTTGATCACCCTGCGGAAGTGACCGCTGCTGATCCTGGCAGCGCCATCTGATGCCGCAACACCGACGGCATTGACTGCCGCCAACATCGGGGTAGGATCGTTCATCGAAGATGCTGTGGTGAACGGTGCCGTCACACGGGCGCGTGCCGCCGTCCCTCATGAAGACACCGATCGCCCACAACAGTCTCTGCCTCGGCGCGCTGCCCGCGCGGCATGCGCGCTACCGGCCGCGGCACGCGGCGGTGATCGTGTCCGCGACGGGAGCGGATGACCACGAGATCCGCCTCGACTGGTGCGACTTCAACGCGTATGTGAACCGCTGGGCGAACGCGCTCGCCGACCTCGGTGTCGTCCGCGGCGACCGGGTGGCGACGGTGCTCGGCAACGGCCTCGAACTGCTCGCGACGTACTGGGCGTGCGCCAAGCTCGGCGCCGCCGCGGTGCCGCTGTCGCCGCTGCTGACCGCGAGCGGCCTCATTTCGCTGCTCGACGACGCGCCGCCACGCGTCGTCGTCGCGGCGCTCGCCACCGGCATCGACTTCGAGGCTGTCCGCAGCACGCTTGCGGTGCGACCCGCGTGGGTGGCCGTCGACGCCGGGCCCGACGACGAAGCCGCGGGCTGGCGTACGTTCGGCGCGCTGCACGCGGCGGCCGGCGACGCGGAGCCGGCGGCGGACGTCGACGCCGACGACCTGCTCACGCTGATGTACACGTCCGGCACCACCGGCACGCCCAAGGGCATCCAGCACACGCATTTCATCCGCGCGATGTACGCGACGACGATGGCCAATGCCTGGCGGATGGCGCCGGAGTCCGTCGTGCTCCACTCGGGCGCGCTGGTGTTCAACGGCGCGATGGTGACGATGTTTCCTGCCGTCATGTGCGGTGCCACCTACATCCTGCACCGCTCGTTCGATGCGGAGGCGTTCGTCGCCACCGTCGAGCGCGAGCGCGTCACGCACACGATGCTGGTGCCGTCGCAGATCATCGCGATCCTCAACACGCCCGGGTTCGCGCCGTCGCGGCTCTCGTCGCTGGAGATGATCCTTTCGCTCGGCGCGCCGCTGCACAACGAGTACAAGGACCGGCTGAACCGCCTGCTGCCGGGCCGCTTCTACGAGCTCTACGGGCTGACCGAAGGGTTCATCACCGTGCTCGACCGCGACGACGCGCAGCGCAAGTCCGGCAGCGTCGGCGTGCCGCCGCCGTTCTACTCGATGCGCATCGTCGGCGAGGACGGCCGCGACCGCGCCGCCGGCGAAGTCGGCGAGATCCTGGGCCGTGGGCCAATCACGATGCCCGCGTACTTCAACCGTCCCGAGCTGACCGGCGAGACGCTCGCCGACGGCTGGCTGCATACCGGCGACCTGGGCTATGTCGACGAGGACGGCTTCCTGTATCTCGTCGACCGCAAGAAGGACATGATCGACAGCGGCGGCATCAAGGTGTATCCGAAGGATATCGAGGAAGTCGCCGCGCGCCATCCCGATGTGCGCGAAGTCGCGGTGTTCGGCATTCCGCACGACAAGTGGGGCGAGACGCCGGTGGCCGCGGTCGTGCTGCGCGACGAAGGCAGCGTCGACGCCGAGACGCTGAAGGACTGGATCAACGCGCGCGTCGCCGCCCGCTACCAGCGCGTGGCCCGCGTGGTGATCCTCCCCGACTTCCCGCGCAACGCGGCCGGCAAGACATTGAAGCGGGAACTGCGTGCGCCGTTCTGGAAGGATCGGGACCGTGCGATCTGATCCGCGGGCTGGAATGCGGCGCTCAGGCCCTGCCGCCGGTGTTCGGCGTCGCATGTAACGTCACCAACCGGGCCAGGATGATGGCCGGGTAGAGTTGTCCGACGAGCGCTTCGGAGATCGCCAGCGCCTGTGCCACACGCGACGCCGGCGTGATGTCGCCATAACCGACGGTCGTCAGCGTGACGAAGCTGAAGTAGAACCAGCGCTCGACGCCACTCTTCGCATCCGACGCGCCGGCGAACGCATGGTGATCGAGCAGCGCGACAATCTCGTAGGCATTGCCCCACGCAACGCCAAGCGTCAAGTACAAGGCGACCGCGCCCATGATGCGATCGGTGGTGATCCGGCCGGGCGCAAACACCTTCATCGCAATGACGGCGGCCAGCACCAACACGCCGGCGAACGCCCCCACCAGCCGCACCATCGACGCGCCGCCGCCCAGCCATATCGGCGCCAGCACCGTGATGGCGAGCGCGCCCGCGCACAGGAAGGCGACCAGGATGGCCGCCGCCCGATGCTCGGCGATCGCCCACGCGCCGCTCAGCAGGATGAGCAGAAAAAAGACCTCGACGACCGCGCGCCCGCCATCGCCGAGAGTCGGGGCCGCCACCGGAATCACGAAAATTGCCACGACCAGCAGTGCGAGGAACAGCGTCATGCTGCTTGTCCGCAGCCGGGTGGTACGGACATGCAGACGTTCAGTATCGACGGTCAACCGGAACTCCATCGTTCTCTGCAGCTGCGGGCGCGATAACGCGCTGCACGCGGACAGTTTTACAGCAGCAGAAACATCGAAGATCGGCAGTGCGATCGCCCGGCACCATGCGTGCCGGATCGTAGCATGCGACGACCGCGCCGCTGGCCATGCGCGAACGCTCGCACGGCTGTTCGCCACGCGGCAGCTCCGCGGTCCGTGCGACCGGGCGTGGCAGTAAACGCGGATGCCGCTTCGACCTTGCCTTGCCTCGCCTCACGCCGCCATGGCGTTGATCTCGCCCGCGGCGCGCAGGCCGGACTCGATCGCGCCCTGGATCCACGCGTGGTGCAACGACGCGTGCTCGCCGGCGAAGTGAATGCGCCCCTCGGGGGCGATGATGTGCTCGTACAGCAGCGATTGCTGGCTCGGCTCGAACAGCGCGAAGGCGCCCCCCGCGAACGGGTCGTCGTGCCACATCTTCGACACGCCAACTTCGAATTCGTCCTTGATCTGCGGGTGGATGACGGCGACGTCCTCGATCGCCTGCACGATGCGCTCTGGCGGCGGCAGCGAGCCCCAGCGTTGCGCGTCCTCGGCCCACGTGTAGCTGGCGAGCAGGATGCCGCGGCCCGTTTCCCGCCCGGATTCGGGATAGAACATGTTGCGGATGGCGAGGTCGGTTACGGTCCCGCCGCCGATGATCCCGTCGTCCTCTTCCCAGAACCGCCGCCGGCATTGCATCAGGATCTTGGCCGACGCATCGTAGTGCAACTGGCGAATCGCGCGGCGCTTGTCCTGCGACAGCGGCTTCAACATCTCGACGTGGCGGAGGACGGCGAACGGGATGGTGACGATCGCATGGTCGGCGTGGGCGCGCATGCGGCCCGCTGCCGTCTCGTAGTGGACGCAGACCTCGTCGGGCGACTGGTCGAGCGCGATCATCCGCGCGCCGAAGCGGATGCGCGCCTTGAGGGTGTCCATGAAGGCATTGGGCAGCCGATCCATGCCGCCGTCGATGCGGACCATGTCGACATAGAAGCGCCCGACCTCCTCCCGCAGCAGCTCTAGGAACGACGTGTTCATCAGCGACTCCTGGTTCATCAGCAGGCCGAACAGCTCGATCGCCGCCTCCGACCAGCCTTTTTCCTCCAGGAACTCCCGCGTCGAATGCCCGTCGTAGCGCTGGACGATCTCCGCCCAGCCGTCGTCGCCCGCCGTGGAAATCCGCTCGACAAACGGCTGCAACGCCTGCTCCCACATCCGCGCGCACGTCTGCCCCCGCTCGTGCTCGGGCAGGTGCGCTCCGAGCAGCTGGGGGCGCGCATCGACTTCGCGAAACCGGTGCTTGCGCCCGAACAGGTGACACCAGCCCTCCGGGTTGTTCATCGTGAAGTCGGTCGTCGCCAGGCCGAATTGCTCGACGTACGCGAGCGTCAGCTTGTGCGA
This sequence comes from Betaproteobacteria bacterium, assembly GCA_039933655.1. GTDB lineage: Bacteria > Pseudomonadota > Gammaproteobacteria > Burkholderiales > Casimicrobiaceae > VBCG01. Next base: position 5,867 of record JBDTNR010000071.1, read on the forward strand.
GCGCGGGATGCGCATCGCGCCGGCCTCGGCATACAGCCCGGGCGCGAACGGTTCGCGCAGCGTGTAGACGCGCCCCCCCACGCGCTGCTGCGCCTCGATGATCAACGGGTCGTGCCCGGCGCGCAGCAGTGCGGAGGCGGCCGTAAGCCCCGCCATGCCGGCGCCGACGACGATGACGCTCTTCCGCGGCCCGGAGGTCGGCGGCAGGCCGTGCTCGATCTGGTGCAGGTAGTCCCGTTCGCTGCTCATGGGGCGCTGGCGGTAGTCATGGGCGCCGTTGACAATACCGGATGCACCGCCGCGCATCAATGCGGTGCTGCGCGAACGTTGCTGCGTCGACAATGCGCGCAATTCCTGATGAAGATCAAAGGTTCCGGCGCGGCCGCGCTAGGCGCTGCCGGCGCGCTGCCGTAGCATCATCCGAGGTGGCGCATGCGGACCGGTACCCGGTCCCGCGCCATCGCCGAAAGATCGCCATGCCCGACACACTCGCCCTCTGGCACGCCGAACACGCGAACTTCACGCGGCTGCTCAACCTGCTCGACGAGCAGCTCGCGCTGTTCCACGCCGGCGCCACGCCCGACTACGAGCTGATGCTGAACGTCATGTTCTACATGACGCACTACTCCGATGTCCTGCACCATCCGAAGGAAGACCTGGTGTTCGCGAAAATCAAGGAACGCGAGCCCGCGACGGCGCGTACCGTCGACGACCTCGTGCACCAGCACACGCACATCAGGGAGTCGGGCGCGGCGCTGGTCCGCGCGCTCGACGACATCCTGAACGGGGCGGTGACGTCGCGGGCGGACGTCGAGGCCACGGCGCGCGACTACGTCGCCACGCTGCGCGGCCACATGCGCGTCGAGGAAACCGAAGTGCTGCCGCTGGCCGCCCGGCTGCTTTCCGCGCGCGACTGGTCCGCGATCCACACCAAGATCGGGCGCGCCGTCGATCCACTGTTCGGCGCGCATCCGGAGACCCGCTACGTCGAGCTGCACGCGCAGATCACGCGGCAGGGGCAGGTCCGGGGCACGAGCCCTTAGCCACCGCGACATCCGCATGACGGGCCGGCGCTAGTCGTCCAGCGTGAAGCCGACCTTCACCGTCACCTGCCAATGCGCGACCTTGCCGTCAGTGATCTGGCCGCGCGTTTCCAGGACCTGGAACCAGTGCATGTTGTGCATCGTCTTTGCCGCCTTGGCGATCGCGCCGGTGACGGCGTCCTCGATCGACGTGGGGGACGACCCGGTCAACTCAATGGACTTGTAGACGTGGTGGCTCATCGCATCTCCCCTTGCGGTTGAACGCCCGCCGGACACGCTAACACGCGCGGCGCCCTGAAGCGATTGCCGCCCGCGGCGAAGTCCGCTACGCTTTCCCGCGCCGGGGCCCGCAGATTCCCGGTGGCCTTCGCCACGACGGTGTCCCGTCCAAATCTGCCGTCTCCCGTCGAGGACGCGCATGGACACCGCCTACGTCAACCGCCTGCTGCTCGCCCGGGGCCTGCGCGCCTTCGGCGACGGCTACGTCAGCCTGCTGCTGCCGCTGTACCTGCTGACGCTTGGCTTTTCCGCGCTGCAGATCGGCATCCTCGCGTCCGCGACGATGCTCGGGTCCGGCCTGCTGACACTCGTCGTCGGTGTCACCGCCTATCGCTTTCACTACCGAAGCCTGCTGCTCGCCGCCGCGGTCCTGATGGCAGGCACCGGCCTGGGCTTCGCCACCGTCACGCATTTCTGGCCACTGCTGGCGATCGCGATCGTCGGCACGCTGAATCCGTCGAGCGGCGACGTCAGCGTGTTCCTGCCGCTCGAGCACGCCGTGCTGTCGAAGATCGTCGCCGACCGCCAGCGCACGGCGACGTTCGCGCGCTACGCGCTGGTCGGCACGCTGGCCGCCGCGTTGGGAGCGCTGGCGGCGGGTGTCCCCGCGGCGATGGGCGACGCGTTCGGCTGGCCGCTGTCCGCCTGCCTGCAGGCGATGTTCGCCGGCTATGCGCTGCTCGGCATCGCCGCCGGACTCGTCTATCGGGGCCTGCCGCGCCCGCTGGAAGCGGTCGCGGCGCGCGCGCCGGCGCCGCTGCACCGCTCCAAACATGCGGTCTACCGGCTGGCGGCGCTGTTCAGTCTCGATTCGTTCGGCGGCGGCTTCGTCGTGCAGTCGATGATCGCGCTGTGGCTGTACCAGCGCTTCTCCGTTTCGCCGACCACGACGGGAACGATTTTCTTCGCCACCGGTGTGCTGAGCGCGTTGTCGTATCTCGTCGCCGTCCGCATCGCGCACCGCATCGGGCTCGTGAACACGATGGTGTTCACGCACCTGCCGGCCAACCTGTGCCTTGTCGCGGTCGCCTTCGTGCCGGACGTCGGCTACGCAGTCGCGCTGCTGATGATCCGCAGCGCGCTGTCGCAGATGGACGTGCCCACGCGCAGCTCGTACGTGATGGCCATCGTGACGCCGGCGGAGCGGCCGGCGGCGGCCAGCATCACCGCGGTGCCGCGCAGTCTCGCGGCGGCGGCCAGTCCGTTCATCGCCGGGTATCTGCTCGGCTTGTCGACGTTCGGCTGGCCGCTGCTTGTCGCCGGCGCCACCAAGATCGCCTACGACCTGCTGCTGCTCGCCGGCTTTCGCCACGTCCGGCCACCGGAAGAGGGCGACGCCGCCGAGCGCCGTCGACAATGAGACCAGCGGTGAGGACCCGGGCCCCGGGGACGGTATGATTTCGCTTCGCCGCCTCCATTCGGAACACCGATGCGCTTGCAGTCCCACCGCCCTGCCCGATGACCTCGGCGTACGCCATCCTGAAGGCGCTGCACGTCGGCTGCGCGGCAGCCAGCATCGCGTTCTTCTGCGTCCGCGGGGCGTGGATGTTCAGCGCGCCGGAGCGTTTGCGGCGGAAGTGGGTGCGCGTGCTGCCGCACGTCGTCGATACCGTGCTGCTGGCGTCGGCGATCGCGCTCGCCATCATGCTGCGGAATTATCCGCTGACGCACGGCTGGCTGACGGCCAAGGTCGTGGGCCTGTTCGCGTACATCGCACTCGGCACGGTCGCGCTGAAGCGCGGCCGGACGCGCGGGATCCGGGCCGCCGCTTTCGCCGGTGCCATCGTCGTATTCGTGTACATCGTGTCGGTCGCAGTGACCAAGTCGCCGGCGGGGTTCCTCGCGTGGACGTAGCGCAACGGCGGCGCCGCGACGGCCAGGTAACGTCATGACACACTTCGACGTCTTCAATGGCGACGCCGACGGCATCTGCTCCCTGGTGCAGCTCCGTCTCGCGGCGCCGGTCGCGGCGCGCCTCGTCACCGGAGCCAAGCGCGACATCGCGCTGCTCGACCGCGTCGACGCGCGGTCCGGCGACGCGCTGACGGTGCTCGACATCTCGCTCGACGCCAATCGCGCGGCGTTGACGCGCCTGCTTGACTCGGGCGTGACCGTACGGTATTTCGATCATCACTTCGCCGGTGCGCTGCCGGTTCACCCGCATCTTGACGCGCATATCGATACGGCGCCCGCCGTCTGCACCGGCATGCTCGTCGACCGCTTTCTCGCCGGCCGCCATCGCGTCTGGGCGGTGGTGGCCGCCTATGGCGACAACCTGCTGGTGCCGGCGCGCAACCTTGCCGCGCCGCTCGCGCTGGCGGAGAGTCAGCTGACGGCCCTGCATGTCCTCGGCGACTGTCTGACGTACAACGGGACCGGCGACAGCGTCGACGATGCGCCCGTGCACCCGGCGGCGCTGTTCGAGATCCTGCTGCGCCACGGCGATCCGTTTGCCTTCATCGCGACGGATCCGGCCTTTGTCGCGATCGACACCGCGCGCCGGCGCGACGTCGAGCTGGCGCGGCAGACGGCGCCCGCCCACGTGCTGCCCGGAGCCACCGTCTACGTGCTGCCGGACGCGGCGTGGGGACGCCGGGTCCGCGGCGTCTTCGCCAACGAAGCCGCCAACGGAGCGCCACATCGCGCGCACGCCGTGTTGACGGCGAATCTCGATGGCGGATATGCAGTCAGCGTCCGCGCCCCGCGTGCGCGGCCACGTGGCGCCGACAGGCTGTGCCGCGAGTATCCCGGTGGCGGCGGCCGCGAGGCGGCCGCGGGGATCGACAGCCTGCCGGCGTCCGCGCTGCCGGCGTTCGTGCGGGCGCTGGACGCGGCCTACCCCCTCGCGTGCTAAAGCGTCGCGGCGCCTGAAGCGCGCGCTCTCTCGCGGAAAGGCACCGCTCAAGGCAACGGCGTCTCCGGGTGCCCGGCGCCGCGGTGAAAGGCCGGCCAGCGCACGCGCACGAGATCGCGTTCCTTCGCGTACGCGTAGCAGCTGTCGATCTTGACGGGACGTCCTGTCGCGTCGGTGACGTCGGGCCGGGCGAGGCGCACGCTCGAGAGCGTCTGATACGCCGCCGTTGCCATCGGCAGCAGCAGTTCCATCAGGTGCGTGCAGCCGACGGCGCCACCGAGCCGCGCCTTGACCATCATCGACCAGCCCGGCCTGATCCGCTCGCCGATGATCGCGCGCATCGGCGCGACGGCTTCGCGGCAGACAGCGAAGGGGCTCGCGTCGGTAACGGCGACCACGTCGCGTACTACGAGAAACTCGTCGACGACCAAGCGCACCCACATGTCGTGTATCGGCTGGCCCGGCGGCAGCGCGCGACCGTCGTCGGGAAGGTGGAGCGCGTGCGACTTGGTGTCGACGACGCGGCCGTCGATCTCGTACAGGCCGTCGTCGCGACGGTATCCGCGCATCTCGATGCGGCGCAGGTGCACTTCGGTGCGTGCGGTTGACTCGGGCAGCGGCATGTCGTTGCTTCTCCTGTCCTTGAAGCGCCGTGGTCGGCGTCGCGCATTTCCGATCGAAGTATAGGGTCTCCGCACGGGGCCCCCGCTACGGTTCTGCGCACCGGGACGGCGTCGGCGCGCCGTAGCGCGCGCCCAACGCGCGTTCGG
>JBDTNR010000072.1:0-10727 GCA_039933655.1 Betaproteobacteria bacterium
CCCGCGGCGGCGTCAGCGTGTGCGCTACGCTGGCGTCGATGCGAACCGCTTCCTTCTCACTGATGATCGGCCCGCACACGGTGTCGGCGTTGCGCGGGTCCCCGTACGGCAGCTTCGCGACCACGGTCGCGAGGCGCGTCTTCACCTCGTCGACGATCGAGGCATGCACGAGCAACAACTGGATCGACGTGCAGACCTGTCCCGCCTTGCGATAGGCCGCGTTCACCACCTTGGGCAGCGCGGCGTCGAGATCGGCGTCGTCGCACAGGATCGTGCATGCGATGGAGCCAAGCTCCATCTGCGTGCGGCGCAAGCCGGCGGCCTGCTGGATGCGCCGCCCGACCTCGGTGCTGCCGGTGAAGGCGAAGAACCGCACGCGCTGATCCTCGAGGAGCAGGTTCGCCACGGCGGCGCCGCCGGGCACCACCGACAGGAAGCCGGGCGGAATGCCCGCTTCGATGAACAGCTCCGCGAGCTTGAGCGCGGTGAATGGCGTCGCGGACGAGGGCTTCAGGATCACCGCGTTGCCGGCGGCAAGCGCCGGGGCGATCTTGTGGGCGACAGTGTTGAGCGGCGAGTTGAACGGCGTAATCGCCGCGACGATGCCCAGCGGAACCCGCAACGTGAAGCCGATGCGTCCTTCCTGGCCGGGCGCACCCTCGATCGGGATCACGTCGCCCGCCAGGCGTCGCGCCTCCTCGGCCGACAGCCGAAGCGTTTCCATGCAGCGCTTCGCCTCGCCGAGCGCGTCCGACGCGGTGAACCCCGCCTCCATCTGCATAAGCCGCACGAGCTCGTCACGGTCGCGCGCCACCAGATCGACGGCCTTCTCGAGGATGTCGCCACGCGCAAACGCGGTCGGCGCGCCGCGACGGAAGGCTTGGTGGGCCAGGTCGAGCGCCCGTTGAACTTGGCCCGGGTCGGGCGTCGATACCGTGCCGCCCGGCGTGAGCCGATAGCGGTCGAGCACGGTGAACGGCGGCCCGTTGCCCGCGATGCGCTCTCCTGCGATCAGGGGGCTGCCCGCGTCCCGGGAGGCGGGGAAGCCGACCTGTGCACGGTCGTACATTGGGTTCTCCATCAGTACGGCCGCCGTTGCATCACAGCCGCGAGAAGCCGGCGAGCGGTGTCAGGTGCCCGATCCGGATGCCGTCCGTATGGCTTCGCATGATCGCCGGGAGTCCGGGCATCGCGGCGCCGGCAAGCGCGCCGCCGACCTTGAGCATGCGGCGGCGTTTCGTCATTCCGGACTTGCAGCTGCGTTCGGTCACCTGAAGCTCCTCCCATCGAAAAGCGGTCGTGACGCCAGCGTTTTGCGAGCGCCACCAAGTCGATGCAAGCGCAGTCTAGAAGCCCGGCGACCGATTGAAAAATACTGATTTCCGAGGACGGGTATAAGCTGCGCCTATACCGGTGGAATCGGCATCGGGGAGACCGAATTTGGACGGTGTCAGCTGCGCCGCTTCGCGGAGATCCGAGGCGCGGCGCGGCCTCCCCGCGGTCGTCCGCTCCCACGGATTTCGGCCGCGAACGCCGACGGGAACTCGCCTGGCGCCTGACGTGCACACCCCGGTCCGGCAACGGGGCGATTACCCTATTGACGGCGCGAACACCGGGCGTACAATGACCAAACTAGACCAATCGGTCTAGTCGAAACGAGCGCCGTCAAAAAGGAGGCACGACCATGCGTGTGGCGAAAGATGACGTGGACGTACGGATGGAGATTCCGGGCGCAGTGATCCGTCAGCAGATGGAATTTGGTGACGTGAGCGGATTCGGCAAGGTCAGCGGTGAGTATTTCACGCTGTCGGAGGGTGTCGATACCACGCCGCTCTTCCAGGGATTGGAGGGCAACGCCTGCCAGTGCCCTCACTGGGGCTTCGTCTTGCGTGGCCGGATCACCACAACCGACAAGAACGGCACGCGGGAAACCGTGAACGCGAATGACCTGTTCTACTGGCCGCCGGGGCACAACGTCAGGGTCGACGCCGACGCGGAGATCGTCATGTTCAGTCCACAACACGAGCACAGCCGTGTCATCGACCACATGATCGCGAAAGTGAAGGGCTGAGTAAGGAGAAGCGGCGACGCGGTTCGCCCGCTACGATCCGTTGCTCGACCACCATGCAGCCGGCGCATTCAACCAAGCAGCGCCTGCTCGACGTGGGGATGGCCATGCTGCTGGAGCATGGCTATCACGATCTGGGTATCCAGGCGCTGCTCGAAGCCACGAGCACTCCGAAGGGCTCCTTCTACCATCATTTCAAGGACAAGGAAGACTTCGCGCTCCAGGCCATCGACGAGTATATGCAGCATGTTCATGCGGGCCTCGACGCTTGCCTCGGCGACGAGCGTCGTCCCCCGCTCAAGCGGGTGCGCCGGTTTTTCGAGCTGACTCTGCAAAAATATCGCAGTGAAGGCTATCTGGGCTGCCTGTTGGGCGGGCTCGGGCAGGAACTTTCAGGCGTGAGTGAACTTTTTCGGCGCAAGGTCGAGGGTTGCTTCTCCGAAATCGCCAAGCGGATCGCCACTTGCCTGGAGGAAGCCCGAACGCGGGGCGAGATCCCCCCGGAGTCCGATACGCGGCGCATGGCAAGCCTGTTGGTGGATTGCTGGGAAGGGGCAGCGCTTCGTAGCCGGCTGCGGGGGAATGCTGCGCCACTGATCGCGATGCTCGACTTCTATTTCCAGTCGGCAGTCGGGCGCTGACGTGTTGTCCAGAATCGTGGCCTGTTCAGCAGGAAGTTTTGTCCATTGAAGGCGCGTGAGCGCATGCCATGGAAGGACATTTGCATCGCACAAGTAAGACACTGCGTTGCGGTCGACTCGGATTCAACAGCAACGAAATGGCCCTTTTCCGGACACGCCGGCACCCGGTCCAGGTGATTGTCTGGCCCCCGAATGGACGTCAGGCATTCATGGCATGATCATTCATTCGCCACAATCGCTGGCAAAGTCGATCATCATTTAGCAGCATGACCCACTCGAACGACTCCCCGACGGCGCCGCTGTTTCCTGGGTCCGATTCGCCGGCGGCGAGCACTTCGCCGGGTCAGGCTGCGACCGGTGCGCACGAGATCGCCAAGGCGATGGCGCTGCTGTGGACATACCGGCCGCGGACGGCGATCCACAGCCTATTGCAGCTGCTTGGATCGAAACGCAGCGACGGCCGCCAGTTCACGCAGGACGACGTCAGGCGCGCTCTCGCCGACCTGCGCGAGCGAGGCTGGCTCGAGAACATGCCCAATCGCGACGGATACTTCAGGCTGCCGGACGACGTTCGCGGCCGGCTGTACCGCGAGGTCCTCGACGAGACGCCCATTGCGATGCTGCGCGGGGCGCTGCACAGGCTTGACCGGTACAGCTCCGACCATGCCGCCTACCATTGGCCGCTGTACGACGTGGCAGCGACCGTCGCGCACGTGCGTCTTGAGCTGTTCTCCGGAGCGTCCGCGAAGGAGATCGGCCGCCTGCGCGACTTGATCCAGCGCACGCATGACTGGACCGGAATTGTGTGGGACGCCGCGCTTCCATCGTTCGACCCCGCGCTGTTCGAGCGAATCGCGCCGGAATGGCGGTGGTCGCTCGCGTTCATGGCGGTCGCCGAAATGTGCGTCGCATGGCGCGCCGACATGATGCCTGTCTGCGAATGGGCGATCGGCAAGCTCGACTCCGATCGGGCGCGCATGCCGGAGCCTTTGCGACTCGCGCTCGCCGAGCTGCTCCTGCACCGGGGCGAGCAGGCGCGAGTCCAAGATGCGCTCGGAGCAGACAAGTCCGGAGCGGCCGCTGCATTGCGCGCGTGCCTGCTGGTGCAGGCCGGTCGGTGGAGTGAAGCTCAAGCTGCTTTCGAGGCTGCGTTCAAGCGCCGGCAGGTCGAGATCGGTGCGCGCAAGCGCATCTTTCCGGTCAGCGTGGCGTGGCTCTATCCGATCGCCCTGCTTGCGCAGCAAACTCCCAAGCACCTCGAGGTGGCGCGCAAGTTCTGCCTCGGCGAGGCGGGAAAGCGCAATCCCGATCCGGATGAAGGATGGGGTCGCTGGGTGCATGCGATCGGCACGCGGCTCGGTGACGTGGCGCTCGAGCGTCGGGCGTTCGACCTGCGGCCGCGGTCGGCGTACGTCGGCATCGACGCGCTTTGGGAACTACTGCTTGCGGCATGGCTCGGACGCGATGCACTCGGGTCGAACGACGCGAAGCGCGCGAGCCGCGATCCGGTGAGCGAGTCGGCCGGTGTTCTTCGCGAAACTCTCAGGCAATGTCGTTTCGACTGGCTACTCACGCAGGTCGATGCAGCCGAAGCAGTGCTGCGCGGCGACCAGCCGGCGGCCAGTTTCTTCGTGTCAGGTCCACGCGAGCAATGGCGCGACGTACTGGCCGCGCTGCAGGCGCTCGGCGCCGGTGAGGCCGAGAATGAATCGCCCGCAGGTGCGTCGCGCATCGTCTGGGCGATTGGAGTAGGCGCGCGCGGCTCCGTCGATTCGATCGCGCCGCTCGAGCAGAAGCGCGGTCCACGGGGCTGGAGCAAGCCCAAGCCCTTGGCCCTCGCGAAGATCGCGGGCAACGAGCGTTTGCCGCCTTGGGACGCGAAAATTGCCCGGGCGATTCGGCAGGACCGATTCCATTCGCGACGGTGGGAGCTGGACCGCGCCGCCGCCATCATGGCGCTGATCGGCCATCCCGCCGTCGTGATCGCCAACGCGCCGGAGCAACTCGTCGATGTGATCGAAGGGACGCCGGAGGTCGAGGTCGTGAAGGATGGCGATCGGTACCGGATGCGCGTCACACCGACGGTGCGCGCAGATGATGAGCCGGAGGAGCACTACTGGCATGACGTGGCCGCCAAGCGCGAAGGCGAAGCGCTTCGAATGATCACGCTCGTGCAGGATACGTCGCAGCGGCTGCGCGTGATCCGGCTCACCGCCGCGCAGCGACGGGCTGCGCAGCTGGTCTCTGGACGGTTTTCCGTGCCGGCGAGCGCCCACGACGAGCTGCAGCAAGCGCTGCGCTCGCTGGCCGGGCATTTCCAGGTGCACGCCGATCATGCGCAGGCCGCGCGCGAGATCGCCGCGGAGACACGCTTGCGCGCCGAGCTTTCGCCGATCGGCGAGCAGCTGATGCTGCGCCTCGTCGTGGCTCCTCTGGGTGCGGATGGACCGCGCGTCGCGCCCGGCATCGGGCGGGCGCGGCTGATGGCGGCGATCGGTGGGGAAACCGTGGGCACGCGGCGTGATCTCGCGGCCGAGCGCGCGAGCCTCGAGGCGGTTCTCGATGCATTGCCGATTCTCGACGAACCGGAGGACGCGAGTGCCGGGTTCGAGTGGCTGATCGACGATCCCGAGCATGCGCTCGCTGCGGTCGAAGCACTGCCCAATCTCGCCGCGGTGGCAGCGGTCGACTGGCCGAAGGGCAAGCCGGTGCGCGTGATCAACGTCGACACGCGGCAGCTTACGGTCAAGGTGAAACGCGACGGCGACTGGTTTCGTCTTCACGGGAAAGCCGTTGTCGACGAGAACATCGTGCTCGACTTCCAGACCCTCATGGCGGCGGCAGGGGCGCGCAGCCGCTTCATGCCGATTGGCGACGGCGTCTACGCCGCGCTCACGCACTCCCTCAAGTCAAGACTCGCCGATCTAGCGGCGGTTGCCGAGACCGATCGCGATGCTGCGCGCGTTCCACGACTCGCGGCGGCGTGGCTTGACGAGGTGCTGCAGGATGCGCAGGTCGAGTCCGATGGCGAATTCCGCGCCGCGATCGATCGCCTGCACCGCGCGCAAAACGACGCGGCCGTCTTGCCCAAGGCGTTGCAGGCGGAGCTGCGCACATATCAGGAAGACGGCTACCGGTGGGCGATGCGTCTGGCGAGCGCCGGGCTCGGCGGCTGTCTCGCCGACGACATGGGACTTGGCAAGACGCTGCAGGGGCTGGCGGTGTTGCTGGCGCGCGGCGGCGCTGGCGCGGCGCTGGTGATCGCACCGACGTCGGTCTGCGGCAACTGGCTCGCGGAGGCGCGGCGCTTCGCGCCCACGCTGAACGTCGCGATCTACGGCGAAGGCGAGCGCGATGGTTTGGTGACGAACGCAGGCCCGATGGACGTGGTCGTCGTGTCGTATGCGCTCCTCCAGCAAGCGCAGGAGCGCTTTGCCGCGCGCTCGTGGCACACGGTGATTGCTGACGAGGCGCAGGCGATCAAGAATGCCGCGGCCAAGCGCTCGCTTGCGGTATTCGATCTCGCCGCCGATTTTCGCCTCGCGCTCTCGGGTACGCCAATCGAGAATCGGCTGGCCGAGCTATGGTCGATCATGCGCTTCGCCAATCCGGGATTGCTCGGCACGCAGGCGCGTTTCGCCGAGCGCTTCGCGACACCGATAGAGCGTGACCGCGATCGTGACGCGCAACATCTGCTCAAGCGGCTGCTCGGGCCGTTCATGCTGCGCAGGACCAAGGCGCAGGTGTTGCAGGAGCTGCCGCCCCGAACCGAACTCAACATTGCGGTCTCCCCTGCGCCAATAGAGGCCGCGCACTATGAGGCGCTGCGGCGGCAGGCGGCGGCGAACGCCGACCGCGCGCTGTCGACCGAACCCGCGGGCCAGGCGCGGCTCAACATCCTCGCGCAGCTCACGCGGCTACGTCGCGCGGCGTGCGATCCGCGGCTGGTGAGCCCGGAGCTGGGCGTCATCGGCGCGAAAGTCCAGGCGTTCACGGACCTCGCCTCCGAGCTTGTGGCAAACGGACACAAGGCGCTGGTGTTCAGCCAGTTCGTCGATTTTCTCAAGCTCCTGCGCCAGCCGCTCGATGCGGCTGGCATCGAATACCAGTATCTCGACGGGTCCACTCCCGCCTTTGAGCGCACGCGTCGCGTCGCGGCCTTCCAGGCCGGGCAGGGCGATCTGTTCCTGATCAGCCTGAAGGCGGGCGGCTTCGGGCTCAATCTGACTGCGGCCGACTATGTGTTCATCACCGACCCGTGGTGGAATCCCGCCGCCGAGGATCAGGCGATGGGTCGCGCGCATCGTATCGGCCAGGCGCGTCCGGTCACCATTTACCGGCTGGTGACCAGGGGAACGGTGGAAGAGCGGATCGTCGCGCTGCACCAGGACAAGCGCGCGCTCGCGGAGAGCATCCTTGCCGAAGGCGACGCGGCGCAGCTGCCATCGGCCGACGACTTGATGGCGCTGATTCGCGGCGGGTGACGCCTTGGTTCGCTTCCGCGAAATCGTGGCGGATTGGAAGGCCGAGGTGGCCGAGCGCGTCGCGAGGATACTCGTGCGGACCGGGGGTCGAGACGGCGCATGCATGAGCACTTAGGCAGGCATTTTCTTTACATTGCCCGGCCCGTTGCAAAACGGGCGGCGATGACGCCACCGCGCAGATCCTGCGGACGCGTTTTTAACGGGCGGCTAGACCACCAGCCTTCAGCGCCCGAATGTCTTCTTGAAAAATGCGAGTGCCGCCTGCGCGGCTTTGTCCCGCGCTTTCGGGTTGCCCTCGACGGTCGCGCCGGTTGTCACGCACGCCTTCATCGCTTCCTGAAAAGCCGGGCCCTGCAATCGCGCACCGGTGGTGAAATCGAACGCCTGGAAGGTGTCGATGTCGACCGCGACCGGACACTCGGCTTTTGATCGCACGGCGCCACGAACATACACGCGCCGCAGGTCATCGCCGTCAAACTTATGGTGCGCACCTTCGATCACCACGAAGTCGACCGGCGTGCCCGCGGCGCCGATGCGTTCGACATAGTCCTTGCAGGGGGCGATCGCGGTATAGTCGTCGACATCGCCGTGGATCCATAGCATCGGCGCCTTGCCGAACACGCCGGGTTTCACGACCAAGCGCAACGATCCCGTGCAACCTGCCGAATAGACGGGTACGTGCGCCGCGAATCGCAATCCGTCCGGTAGTTTCTGCGCCGCGATGATGCGTTCCACTGCGGTGCGCCAGGTGGTGTGGCCACCTCGCGAAAAGCCCATGATCGCGATCCGCGACGCATCGATGCGCGGGTGGCTGGCCAGAAGTTTAAGTGCGGCGAACGCGTCGGCGACATCGGCGGAAAACGGAACCTGGCCCTGGTCCTCGGCGGTGCTTTGCACGCCTCGTGGTCCGAACGAATCGACCGCGAACATCGCATAGCCCGCCGCGTTGAACTGCTTCGGCCAGAAATCGAGCATGGCGTTGTAGATGCCGCCGGACCCGTGCATCAGGACGATGGCCGGAACCTTGTCGCCTGCCGGCGGCAGGAACAAATGCCCGACGATGTTCACGGGGTCCGCCGGGACCGCGCGGACGAAGTCGGGAAACGTTTTAGGCGTTGAACTCGCGAACGAGTACTTGCCAGTCGGTTGGCCCGATTTGAAATCGATCACCAGGTCTTGCGCGAAGACACCGGGAAGCAAGCCGGGAATGGCCAGCAGTCCCAGTATTACTGACAATCGAGCGCGGGCGGTAGGGTTGGGCTTCACGAACATACGCTCCATCGGACAAGGCAAGCTGCGGCGAACTCGCGCGTCGGCGATCCGGTTCGCGCACGGCATGCACCTGCGCTGACCAGTGCCCTGTGATTATGCGAATTCGCCTATCGCGGCGCAAGGTTTAGTGCACCAAAGGGAAAGCCGGTGCGGTTAACGCAACGCTACTTGTGCCTCGATCGCGCGTGCGATGATCCGTGCCGAGCGAACCCGCGATTCCATCCACAATCGGTCGTGCCCGACACCGCGGCAATCCACCGTCGTGATTCAACGCCAACCCAGGCCGTCATTCCGGCGTATCGATCCTGGTCGTTGATCGAATCGCGCGAGCCAAACTCAAAATCGAGCCGCGCCAGGTCGAGGGGTGACTGCGGCACGAGCTCGCCTTGACATATAACCATGGATGACGTCGGGCCCGACCAGGCTGCGCTGCCTTGGGGGCCGAGCCTCGGCTCGAGGTTGCGACCCGGGTGCCGCAACGCCGCAAACCGCTATGATGCGAGCAACGACCGCTACCGGCATCTTCTCCTCCCCCATGGCCCGAATCACACTCAAAGTCACCAAGCCGGTCAATCCGGCCGCTCTCCCGAAGGCCCCAACCTCGCGCGCCAAGCGCGGGCAGAACCGCAAGGGGCTGCCGAAGGGGCGCGCAGCCACACCGTCGAAGCCCGCGGCGACTGCTATTGCGGTCTCGTCGCCCGCAGCGCCAGCGCCTCCAGCCGCGTCGTCAGACCGAGCCAGCCAGCGGCGCGAGAAGCCCCCCTCCGCCAGGACAGCACGCGTGCCGTCGCCCGGCGCGACCCAACGCAGCGCACCATCCGCATCGACGGAACCCCGCCGCGGCAAGTCGCCATCCATGGACCCTTCGTCGCGACGGCGCGCGACCTCCAGTGCGACACCTTCCTCCGGTACGCCAAGCAGAACCAAGCCGGGCTTCACCTCCGACACGAAGCGGAATGTCGACGCATCAGGCACGAAGCGCAGATTCGGCTCGGAATCGACAACCGCAAGCGCTTCGAAGCCCGCCTACGTACGCGACGATCGGCGCGCGCGAACCGATCGCCCGAAGTCCAGGCAATCTGCCCATCCATCGTCGCCGTCGCCCCACGGCGCTCGCCCGGGTCCCGACACGCCGCGCCCCCCGCGCCACGAAAACCCCGACGACCCGCGCCTGTCGAAGCGAATGAGCGAGCTGGGCCTCTGCTCGCGGCGCGAAGCGGACGAATGGATCGAGAACGGGTGGGTCAAGGTCGACGGCAAGCCGGTCACCATGCTCGGCGTGCGCGTGTCGCCGCATGCGCGCATCGAAATCGACAAGGCGGCGGCGCAGCACCAGAGCGAGCAGGTGACGATCATCCTCAACAAGCCGATGGGCTACGTCTCCGGCCAGCCCGAGGACGGCCATCAAACCGCGATGGTGCTGATCAAGCCGGAGAATCGCTGGGCGCAGGATCCGTCGCCGATCAAGTTCAAGCCGGGCCACCTGCGCGGGCTCGCGCCCGCGGGGCGGCTGGACATCGATTCGACCGGGCTCATCGTGTTCACGCAGGACGGTCGCATCGCCAAGCATCTGATCGGCAGCAACTCGGCGGTGGAAAAGGAATACCTGGTGCGCGTCGAGGGTGCGCTTGACGCGCGCGGCCATGAAGCTGCTGCAGCACGGGCTGGAACTCGATGGCGTGAAGCTCAAGCCCGCGCGCGTGTCGTGGCAGAACGAGGACCAGTTGCGCATCGTGCTGCGCGAGGGCCGCAAGCGCCAGATTCGCCGCATGTGCGAGCTGGTGGGCCTCACGGTGACGGGCTTGAAGCGCGTGCGCAGCGGCAGCGTGCCGCTGGGCCAGCTGCCGGTGGGCCAGTGGCGCTACCTGCGGCTCGACGAGAAGTTCTAGGACGGAGCGCGCGGACGCGTGGAGGTGCGACGATGACGGAACTCGAAAGCCTGCGCGAAGAGCTGCGGGCGTTCGCCGCCGCGCGCGATTGGGGCCAGTTCCATTCGCCGAAGAATCTCGCGATGGCACTGGCGGCGGAGGCGGGCGAGCTGCTCGAGGTCTTCCAGTGGCTCACCGAGGCGCAAAGCCGCAGCCTGCCCGCTGCCGCGCAGGCCGCGGCCGGCGAGGAGGTCGCGGACGTCCTGCTGTACCTGATCCGGCTCTGCGACGAATTGGGCATCGATCCCTTCGAGCACGCACAGCGAAAGCTCCTGGCCAACGCCGAGAAGTATCCGGTGGACAAGGCGCGCGGCACCAGCAGGAAGTACACGGA
>JBDTNR010000073.1:0-10718 GCA_039933655.1 Betaproteobacteria bacterium
AACCCGACCCACGCGAACCGGAACCCGGCCCGCTCGACGGCTGCCGTGCAAACTTCGCGGAACACTTCGTCCCGGTTCCTGTATCGAGCGATGGCGTGGGTGGCGTCGGAGAGCGCCGCGAGAAGGGCTACACCATTCCCTCTTGATGCTCCGTCGCAGCCCCTCTGGCGGGATTCGCTGGTCAACGACGGCACGCCGTGGCGACGATAGGCGCCGCCGTAGCCGAGCTTCGCCAACGGGCAGCTCGTACCTTCGAAGTAGCTCGACGACAGATCGTAGAGCACCAAGCCCCCGGCACTGAGGTGACGGGTGGCGAGTTTCGTCTCGATCGTGCCTTGGCGGGCGAGCAGCCAGTCCGAGCCTGTCGGCGCTGCAAATCGAGGCCATCCGCGCGGTGCCGTGCAGGAAGCGCGCCGCTCATAAGCCGCTTCGCGGCCATTCCGAAGCGCGCAGGCGCGCTGACCGTCGCATGCGATGCGCACTCGCTGTGCGACGTGCAATGCCTGGGCACCCTCCTGCGCACGCTCCTAAACCGGCGCGAAGCGCCTAGATGATCGGCGCGCTTCGTGGCAGTTACCGCACGAAAAACGCAGGGCCGCGCCAAACCTTTTCGTGCTGATCAGCTTTTGGATTGGAAACAGCGGAAGCTTTGATCTCCTGTTTCCAATCCGCCGAAAATGAAACATGGAGAGCGTCCAACTCCATTTCATCTTCGGCGATCGATCAGTTTGTAGAGCCACCCCAGGCCGGCGGTGGTGGTCGACGCCGGGCGGTATTCGCAGCCCACCCATCCTTCGTACTTCAGTTCGTCCAGCAGCTTGAACAGGTACTCGTAGTTCACTTCGCCGATGTTGGGCTCGCCGCGCGCCGGCACGCCGGCGATCTGGAAATGCCCGATATGCGGCAGCCAGTGCCGGATCTTCGCCGTCAGGTCGCCTTCGACGATCTGCGCGTGATAAAGGTCCATCTGCACGCGCAGGTTGGCCATGCCGAGTTCCTCGCGAATGGCATGCGCCTCGCCCTGCGTGTTCAGCAGATATCGCGGCACGTCGCGCGGGTTGATCGGCTCGATCAGCACCATGACGTTCTGCTCGGCCGCTTCCTGGCAGGCGAAGCGCAGGTTGCGCTTGAACGTCCGCAGCCGGCGCAGCCGCTCCTCGTCGTCGGCGCCCTCCGGCAGCACGCCGGCCATCACGTGCAGCCGCGGGCAGCGCAGCGCCTGGGCGTAACGCAGCGCCGTCACCACGCTGGCGGCGAACTCGTGCTCGCGGCCCGGCAGCGAGGCGAGCCCGCGATCGCCGGCGTTCCAGTCGCCGGGGGGCATGTTGATCAGCACGACGTCGAGCTTGTGTTCGGCGACGCGCGCGACGATCTCCTTGACCTGGTAATCGTAGCCGAACGCGAACTCGACAGCGCGGAACCCCGCATGCGCGGCCTCGCCGAAGCGCTCGAGGAACGGGACTTCGTTGAACAGAAACGACAGATTGGCGGAAAAACGAGGCATGTGCGGGGCGGAGAGGCGCACGGCTTCGCGCGCCGGATGTTGCAGTTCATGGGGACGGCGCGCGCGGGAGGTTCTCGATCCGCATACGAAGTGTGCACTGCGCGTGCAACGGCCGCAATGGGACGCGTTAACATTGCTGCTTCTGCTGCACGCTGATGACAATGCCGCCTTCCCTGCCGCGCAATTCCCGGCTCGACCTCGCGCATCTCCGTACGGATATCACTGCCGAACGCGACAGCTGCCTGCGCACGACGCTGCACGGTGAGAGTGTCGAGCTGCACGCGGAACGCGCGTTGTACTGGCCGGCCGGCGGCACGCTGTTCGTCGCCGACGTGCACCTGGGCAAGGCCGCGGCGTTCCGCGCCGGCGGCGTACCGGTGCCGCGTGGCGGCACCGATGCCGACCTCGCGCGCCTGTCCGCGCTGCTAGCGCGGACGCACGCCGCGCGCCTCGTCGTGCTGGGCGATTTTCTCCATGCGGCGGCCGGCCGCGTCGCCGCGCTCGATGCGGCGTTTCGCGCGTGGCGCGCTACACAGACGCAACTCGCGTTGACGCTCGTGCGCGGCAATCACGACGATCGCGCCGGCGATCCGCCGCCATCGTGGGGAGTGGACGTCGTGCCCGAACCGCACCCGCTGGCGCCGTTCCTCGCGTGCCACCTGCCGGTATCGCCATCGAGCGGCTACGCGCTCTGCGGCCACGTGCATCCCGGCGTGTTCCTGTCCGGCACCGCCGACATTCCGGCGCGGCTGCCCTGCTTCGTGCTCGGCGCGCGGCGCGCGATCCTGCCGGCCTTCGGCGCCTTCACCGGCCTCGCGATGGTGACGCGCGCGCGGACCGATCGCGTCGTCGCGATCGCCGGCACGCGCCTGTTCGAGTTGCCCTGACGGCGTCCGGACAGAGGGCCTTAAGTCTCCAGCACGTAGTTACCAGGAGCGTCGCCGATCGCCGTGTAACCCGTAGCACCCATTAGCGGTGGCGCCACCGGCACACCCGAATGTTCGTCCAGCCATCTGGCCCATTGTGGCCACCACGAGCCCGTCTGCACCGGCGTTCCTGCGACCCAGACCTGCGGGTCGATGTACATCGCGTCACGATCCATCGTCGTGATGCGGAAGCGACGGCCCGGATGTCCGGGCTCGGACACGATGCCGGCATTGTGTCCGCCGCTGGTCAGCACGAACGTCACCTCGGCATCGGTCAGCAGGTGGAACTTGTAGACCGACTGCCACGGCGCGACGTGGTCGCGTTCGGTGCCGACGGCGAACAACGGCACTTCGAGGTCCTTCAGCACGATCGGTCGCCCACCCGCGGTGAAGCGGCCCTCGGCTAAGTCGTTCTGCAGGAACATGCGCCACAAATACTCGGCATGCATCTTGTAGGGCATCCGCGTGCCGTCCGTGTTCCAGGCCATGAGATCGGTCATCGGCTGCCGCTCGCCCATCAGATATTCGCGCATGACGCGCGACCACACGAGATCGTTGGAGCGCAGCAGCTGGAACGCGCCGGCCATCTGCCGGCTGTCGAGGAACCCCTGCTCCCACATCACGTCCTCGAGGAACGCGAGCTGGCTCTCGTCGATGAACAGCATCAACTCGCCCGCCTCGGTGAAATCGGTCTGCGCCGCGAAGAACGTCGTCGTCGCCAGGCGCTTGTCGCCGTCGCGGGCCATCGCCGCCGCCGCGATCGCCAGCAGCGTGCCGCCGATGCAATAGCCGGCCGCGTGCACGCGCCGCCCGGGCACGATCGCGTTGACGGCGTCGAGCGCGGCCATCGGTCCCAGTACGCGGTAATCCTCCATTGTCGTGTCGCGATCCTGCGGCCCGGGGTTGTGCCACGAGATCATGAAGACCGTATAGCCCTGGTCCGTCAGGTACTTGACGAGCGAGTTCCGAGGGCTCAGGTCGAGGATGTAGTACTTCTCGATCCACGCCGGCACGATCAGCACCGGCTCCGGTCGCACCGCCGTCGTGGCGGGCTCGTACTGAATGAGCTCGATCAGGCGGTTACGGTAGACGACCTTGCCCGGCGTGATGGCGACGTCGCGCCCGACGATGAACGCTTCGACGCCGACCGGCCGCTTGCCGCCCAGCGCGCGATCGAGATCGTCGACGAAGTTGCCGGCGCCGCGCACGAGGTTCAAGCCCCCTTCGCGCATCGTGCGCTCGATCAGCTCGGGATTGGTGGGAATGAAGTTCGACGGCGACACCATGTCGAGCCACTGCCGCGAGGTAAACGCCACCATGCGCTCGTGCTGGCGCGTGACGCCGTGCACGCCGCTGGTAGCGTTGTACCACCACTGCTGCGTGAGCAGGAACGCCTGGTACATCACATCGAACGGCGGCTTCTGCCACGCATCGCCGACGAAGCGCTTGTCCTGCGGCAACGGCTCGATGCACGGGGTGGAGCCATCGACCTGCCACGCGCGGCGCACCGTGTGATTGACGAGGCGCAGCCACTTCTTGGCGGCCTTCTCGGTCAGCTGCAGTTGCTTGCCGGGCGACAACCCGAGATGCGCGACCCAATCCAGATACGCCGCCATCTGTGCCATCGGCGACAGGCCGGTCGTATAGCGGGCAATCGCCGCATGCAGCGAACGGTCCACCGTCTCGGCGAAGGACGTCGACGCGTAGGAGTCGCGCAGGAACGAGGGATCCGGTGGCGGTGGCGCGACCACCTTGGCCATCGCGCGTGCAGCGACCGCCACCGGGGGCTTCGCCATGATTGCCGCCTTGCGGCGCCCTTTCACTGTCCGACGCTTCGCATTCAAGCGCCCCGCGTCCGCCGTCAGCGGATTGCTTCGCCGCATGTTCATCGCTGTTTCCGCTCGGGCGCGCTGTTCGCGCCTACTTCCCGGCTTGCATGAATCCGGCGATCGGGAAACCATTCTTCACCGCGAATTCGTTGGCGAGCTGCATCAGCCGCTGGCCTTCCGCGTAATAATCAGCCATCGCCTCCCGCGCATAACCCACCTGCATCTCGACGGCGTCGCCCGGATTCGTGCATTGCGCGAGCGCGGTCATCGCCGCGACATCCTTGCCCAGGCGGCCGGTCCAGAACGCCGTAGCCTCGGTTTGCATCCGGGTGGCGCCCGTCATCCATGTCTCCACCGAGTCCTGCCCATACCCCAGCACGCCGCCCTTCGTGTCCCACAGCGCGCGGACATCGAAAGGGTTGGCGGCGGGTGTCTGCGTTGCGTTTCTCATCGTTTTCTCCATTGTCAGTGCGTGGGCGTCGGGCCGCGAACACCCGTCCGCGGCCTTAACTTCGACGCCTTCAGACGACCGTCAGTTCCTTCGCCCGCGCTCCGGCCTTTTTCGGCAGCTTGATTTCGAGCATGCCGTTCTCGTACTTCGCTTCCGCCATCGTGTCGTCGACGTCAGCGGCGAGCGTGAAGGTCCGCAATACCTTGCCCTGGTAAAGCTCGGTGCACAGCGTCGCCTTCCCTTCGCCCGTTTCCTGCTTGCGCTCGACAGTCGCCTCGATGGTCACCGTGTTGTGCTCGACCATGATGTGGATGTCTTCCTTGCGCACGCCGGGGATCTCGGCTTTCACGAAATAGGCGTCCTTGTCCTCGT
The DNA here is from genome assembly GCA_039933655.1 of Betaproteobacteria bacterium. GTDB lineage: Bacteria > Pseudomonadota > Gammaproteobacteria > Burkholderiales > Casimicrobiaceae > VBCG01. Next base: position 5,083 of record JBDTNR010000073.1, read on the forward strand.
GCACGTCCATCCTGATTTGTGGTGCAGCCGGCATCCGCGCCCATGCGCGACGCATGGGCGGAACGTCGAACAGCGCCGTCGTGTCGAAAAACGGATCCACGCGCAGCAGATCCGCGAACGGTTCGTACGTTCTGAGATTGGCAGTGTTGGCCATGATTCGCTCCTCGTGAAATTCCTGAGGAACCGGTGACCCCACACCCGGCGGGCCACCGATCGACCCTGCGCCGTGGCTCCTGCCGCTTGCCGGACCCGGCGTTCGCCGCGTCGCATGTTGATTCTAATCCCCTATGCGAGTGCCGCATTGACTGCGGTCAACACGCCGCGCGTTTGCGGCGCCGCGCCAAGACGGCGCGCAGCGCAAGTACACTGTCGGGAAGCGGCCGCCTGTCGTGTCCGCGTGCTCCCGCCACGCCCTGCGGTACCGGCCGTGCCGGCCCCCCGAACAACCCACCGATGGCGATGCCGACGTCCACTTCCATTCCCGACCCGCTTCGTGCCGCGTTCGATCAGTGGACGGTGGGGGCGCTCGCAACGAACATCCTGTGGACGCGATGCCTGGGCGCGACGGCCATCGCCGCGGCACAAGCCCAGCGCCTCGCGGAGTTGATGCGCCGCGCGCGCGCGCATTCGCCGTTCTACCGCCGCTTGTGGGAGCGTCTACCCGACGGTCCGCTGCAGTTGACCGACCTTCCGGTGACCACCAAGGCGGGGTTGATGGCGTCGTTCGACGACTGGTGCACCGACCGCACGATCGCCTGGTGCGACGTCGAAGCGTTCATCGGCGCCCGCGCGCACATCGGCGAGCGCTACCTCGACCGTTACATCGTCTGGACCAGTTCCGGCACCACCGGCAATCCGGGCGTATTCATCCAGGACGCGGCGGCGCTCGCCACCTACGACGCGCTTGTCTCGGTGCAGTTGATGGGCGCGGCGTACGCCAGATGCGACTGGAGCGCGGTCGCGGCGCAGGGTGGACGCGCGGTGCTGGTCACGGCCGACTGCAACCACTTCGCGAGCATCGCGTCGTGGCGCCGCGTCGCGCACGGCAAGCCATGGCTCGACATGAAGAGTTTCGCGGTGACGCTGCCGCTGCCGGAACTGGTCGCCGGCCTCAATGCTTACCGGCCCGCCTTCGTCGCGAGCTACCCGACGGTGCTGGCGCTGCTCGCCGACGAGCAGCGTGCCGGCCGGCTGCAATTGCGGCTGGGCGGCGCGTGGGCCGGCGGCGAAGTGCTGTCGCCCGCCGCGCACGTCGCCATCGAGCAGGTTTTTGGCTGCGCGCTTTCCAACGAGTACGGTGCGTCCGAATGCCTGACCATCGGCCATGCGTGCCGCGAGCACGCGCTGCACATCAACGCCGACTGGGTGATCATGGAACCGGTGGACGCGCGCTACCAGCCCACACCGCCCGGCGAGCTGTCGCACACCGTGCTGCTGACGAACCTCGCCAATTTCGTGCAGCCGATCATCCGCTACGATCTCGGCGACCGCGTCCGCGCCCGCCGCGACCCCTGCCCCTGCGGCAGCCCGCTGCCGGCGCTGCACGTCGAGGGCCGCTGCGACGATGTGCTGACGTTGCACGCGCCCGATGGGCGCAGCGTGCGGCTGGCGCCGCTCGCGCTGACGACGATCGTCGAGGAGGCGGCGCGCCTCTACCGCTTCCAGATCGTCCAGCATGCGCCGGACGCGCTGTCGCTGCGGCTGATGGCCGGCGACCGCCACGCGGCGGCCGCCGCGATCACCGCGCTGCGCGACTATCTCGACCGGCAGGACCTGGCCCAAATCGACGTGCGGCTGGACGCGGAGGAGCCGCAGGCGGCCACGCCCGACGGCAAGCTGCGCCAGGTGCTGGCGTACCGCGCCGACTGACGCAACGAGCGGGTCGCGACGCCACTCGACGCTGATTCGCGCCCGCACGGCACGGTCCTGCACGTTGCCGTCGCGCCATCAACCGTCGTTCCCGCGCAGGCGGGAACCCAGGGGCGCCTGCTTACCCCGCATGGGTCGAGCCATAAAGTCCGTGGGTCCCCGCCTGCACGGGGACGACGGTGGCGTGATGCGAACGTGTTGCCGCATTGCGCGGCACGCGCGCGGCGTCAGGCGCGCAATGCGCTCAACACCTCGCTCGCGCCGGCGCGGATCATCCGCGTCTCGGCCATCACCGTCACGAAACGAAAGCCCTGCGCGATGCGCTGCTTCGCGTCGTCGAGACTGAACGCATGGATGCCGGCGATCTTGCCCGCGGCCTTGGTGATGGCGGCGATCGCCGCGATGCCGTCCGTCGTTTCCGGCGCGAGCGCGGGCAGCTTGTCCGGCGAGTGGCCGAGCGAGATATTCAGGTCCGCCGGCCCCACGAAGCAGCCGTCGATGCCGTCGACCGCGAGGATTTCGCGCGCATTGGTGAGGCCCTCCGCCGACTCGATCATCACCAGCGTCAGCAGTTCCTTCGCCGAGTTCGCGTAATAGTCGGCGCCGCCGTAGATTGCGCCGCGCACCGGCCCCCAGCTGCGCGCGCCCTTCGGCGCGTAGCGGACGCTGGCCGCCACCGCTTCGGCTTCGGCCTTGGTGTTGACGAGCGGCACGATGACGCCGTAGGCGCCGAGGTCGAGCACGCGCTGGATGTACATCGGCACGTTCGCCGGCACACGGACGACGGGAATCGCCGGCGTCGACGACAGCGCCTGCAGCATCACCTGCACGCTGTCCAGGTTGTTCTCGCCGTGCTGCAGGTCGACGACGATAAAGTCGTAGCCGGAGTGGCCGAGCCACTCGGCGATCAGCGGGCTCGCTGCGTTGCACATCGTGCCGAGGGCGGTCTTGCCGTTCAATGCCATCTGCTTGCTCGTATTGGTTCGCACACGCTTCCTTGTCAGTCGATGCCGTTGTTCATTCGCGGACGAGCCGGTTCCCGAGGCCGAACTCGCGGCGCCGCTTCGCGCCGAAGTCCCGGGGACTGCTCGCATGGGTGTCGGCCCCCTGTGGCGCAACGAACCGGTCGCGCAATTCGGGGCCCTGCATCCTCCGACGCGGCGGCGTCGCCCGCGCAGGCGACCGGCGGCGCGCCATCAGGACTCTTCCTGCCACGCGCTGCCATCGCGGCCGAGCAGCACGCTCGACGCAGCCGGCCCCCACGTGCCCGCGGTATACGGCTTGGGCCGGCTCCCCTCGGCCTCCCACCCGCGCAGGATCGGCTCCACCCACTGCCACGCCGCATCGACTTCGTCGCGACGCAGGAACAGCGTCAGTTGGCCGCGCACGACATCCATCAGCAGCCGCTCGTACGCATCCATCGGTGCCGTCGTGAACTGTTCGCCGAAGTCGAGGTTCAGGTGCACCGGCCCGAGATGCATGTCCTCGCCGGGCCGCTTGGCCGTCAGGTACAGCTTGAGAGATTCCTCCGGCTGCAGTTCGATCTCCATGCGGTTGCCCTGCAGCGTGCCGAGCGCTTCCGGAAAGATCGAATGCGGCACTGCGCGGAAGTTGACGACGATCTCCGCCGTGCGCTCGGGCATCCGCTTGCCGGTGCGCAGGTAGAACGGCACGCCCGACCAGCGCCAGTTGTTGATCTCCGCCTTGATCGCGATGAACGTTTCTGTGTGGCTGTCCGCCGGGATGTCCGGCTCGTCGAGATAGCCGACCACCGGCTTGCCGTCGATGACGCCGGCGCGATACTGCCCGCGGACCGTCCGTGCGCCCAGCTCGGTTCCGTGCAGCGGGTCCAGCGCGCGCAACACCTTCACTTTTTCGTCGCGCACCGCATCCGGCGCGATCGTCGCCGGCGGCTCCATGGCGATGATGCACAGCAGCTGCAGCAGGTGGCTCTGCACCATGTCGCGGACGGCGCCGACGTGGTCGTAGAAGCGGCCGCGACGTTCGACACCCACCTGCTCGGCGATCGTCAGCTGCACGTCGCGTACCCAGGTGCGATTCCACAATGGCTCGAACAGCACGTTCCCGAAGCGCAGCGCCATCAGGTTCTGCACCGGCTCCTTGCCCAGGTAGTGGTCGATGCGGAAGATCTGCCCCTCGGTGAACGAGCGGCCCACGCAGTCGTTCGTCGTGCGCGCCGACGCGATGTCGCGGCCGATGGGCTTTTCGAGCACCACGCGCGAGTTTGGCTGGACGACGCTGGCTTGCGCCAGGTTGCCGCAGATCGGCGCAAAGAGATCCGGCGCCGTCGACAGGTAGAAGATGCGCACCTCCGCACCGGCCGTGTCGAGCACCGTGGCCAGCGCCTTGAAGTCATCGGGCTGGCCCGCATCCAGCCGCACGTAGTCGAGCCGCCGCGCGAACGCGTCGAACACGTCGTCGCGAAACTGCGCCGCGGCGATGCGCTTGCTGCACTGTTCGCGGACGCGAGCGACGTACTCGTCGCGCGACAGCGCCTCGCGGGCGACGCCAATGACGCGGCCGCCATCGGCCAGGTCGCCCTTGCGGTGCAGGTGGTAGAGCGCCGGCAGCAGCTTGCGCATGGCAAGGTCGCCGGTGCCGCCGAAGAACACGAAGTCGACCGATTGCGGCGAGGACATGGCGGGCGCGGATTCCTGCGATGGCGGATGGGGGGCCGTTGCCGGGCATGGACGCGGCGGGCGGCGAACAGTGTAGCGCAGGCCCGCGCGCCGGTTCGCCACGTCCGCGCCGCGCGGCGGCACGCCTGGACGCGCCGTCCGCTGCAAGGACGTCGCGCGCTAGTCGAGCTTGATGTTCGCGTCCTTGGCGAGCTTGGTCCAGCGCACCGCTTCGCTGCGCAGCAATGCCGCCATTTCGTCGGGCGAGCCGACGTTGAGGTTGCCGCCGATGACAGCGAGCTTCTCCTTTACCTCCGGCGACGCCATCGTCTTGCGCAGGTCGGCGTTCAGCCTGTCGACGACGGCCTTCGGCGTGCCGGCCGGCGCGACGATGCCGTACCAGAGCGTGAACTCGTAGCCGGGGATCGCGTTTTCGGCGACGGTCGGCACGTCGGGCAGCGACGCGAGCCGCGTCTTGCCGGTGACGGCGATCGCCTTGAGCTTGCCGCTCTTCAAATGCGCTTCAACAGGACCGGTGGACGTGAACAGCAGCTGCACGCGATCGGCGAGCAGGTCGACGATGGCCGGGCCGTTGCCCTTGTACGGCACGTGCGTGATGTCCACCCCCGCCGCCTGGTTGAACATCGCGCCGGACACATGGTTGGTGGCGCCATTGCCGCCCGATGCGTAGTTGAGCTGGCCGGGTTTCGCCTTGGCCAGCGCGATCAGTTCCTTCGCGTTGGACGCCGCGACGTTCGGGTTGGCGACGAGCACGTGCGGATAGTCGACGACCATGCCCACCGGCGTGAAATCCTTGGCGGGATCGTACGGCGGCTTGGCCTGCAGGCTCGGGATCAGCGTGAAGTCCGACGGCGCCAGCAGGATCGTGTAGCCGTCGGGGGCGGCGGTTTTCACCGCTTCGGTGCCGATCAGGCCCGACGCCCCGGGCTTGTTGTCGATGACGATCGGCTGGCCCAGGTACTCTGACAGCTTGTTGGCCACGACGCGGCCGACGAAATCGGACGTGCCGCCCGGCGGGAACGCGACGACCATGCGCACCGGCTTGTTCGGATACGGCTGCGCGGTGGCGGTGCCGCCGGCCAGCGTCAAGGCGGCGGCGCAGGCCAC
>JBDTNR010000074.1:0-10643 GCA_039933655.1 Betaproteobacteria bacterium
GTAGTCGAACGTGCCTGCGGCCAGGGCAGAGGCCGCCATGTCTCGCCACGCTAACGCGCACTCACCAGCTTTCGCCGCAACGCCGCGGCCTTCTAGTCGCCGCGCTCGTCCTCACGCTAACCGCGGGAACGGTCGGCTATTTGCTGATCGACCGCGCGACATCGCCCGCGCCAACGGTTGCGAACGGCACGGAAACCGATAGGAGAGCCACCATGAAGAAGGTGAAAATTCTGGGCTCTGGATGCGCCAACTGCAAGAATCTCGAAGCGGTCGCGCGTGAGGCCGCGTCCAGCGCCGGGATCGAGGCCGAGTTCGTCAAGGTGACCGACATGAAGGCGATCATGGCGTACGGCCTGCTGTCGACACCGGGTCTGGTGATCGACGGGCAGCTGGTCAGCAGCGGCCGCATCCCGACGCAAGCCGAGATTTAGCAATGGTCGGCGGCCTGAGAATGGTACCGGGCGCGTGAGCCGCTTCGTGATCGGTCGTTCGCGACGCGCACTTCAAGACCGCGGCGCCGCAGACTCCGCCATCACGAACAGTCTCGTGAGTTCGGCCAATTCCCGGTAGAACGTCGTCAGCGCGCCACTCTCGATGGCTGGCGGGAATGGACCTGTCCGGCAGTCTCGATGCGCTTTGACTCCTTTCTGACCTTCCGCAACCTGACGGTTGTCAAATCCATCGTATAGTTTTGCAATTATGCAGATGAAGCCGATTCTGTTGGCGTTGGCCGCCCTCGCGCAGGAGACGCGGCTGTCCGTCTACCGTCTGCTGGTCGAGCACGCCCCCGAAGGTTTGACGGCGGGCGAAGTGGCGGAACGACTCGGCGTCGCACCGGCCTCGCTCTCATTCCATCTCAAGGAATTGACGCGCGCGGGTCTTATCGTCCCGCGACCCGAGGGCCGGTTCGTCTGGTACAGCGCCGATCTCGACGCGATGAACGGTGTCGTCGGCTACCTCACCGAGAATTGCTGTCGGTCGAGCACCGTGTGCGATCCCAAGTGCGCGCCGAACCCGCGTTCGATTGCCACGGTTGTCGTAACACCGCCCAGGCGCAAGCGCTCGGCGTGAGTTCAAACCCGGTGGTCGCTTCGCGGTTTCCGGCGTCGTCGTGCGCGGAGAGGTCCCGCGGCCATTCGCCGGAGCATGGAACTCTGGGTGGGCTGCGTGGCCGGTGCGCTATCCGACGCCGACTACACGAACAAGCTCGCCGCCGCGGGATTCGGCGGGGTCGAACTTGAAGCCACGCGTGTCTACGGAAGCGACGACGCGCGGACGTTCCTTGCCGTTGAGGGCTTGGACGCCTTCGCCTTTGCGAAGGAGGTGGACGGCAAGTTCGTCAGCGCCTTCATATGGACGAAGCTCTTCCTGGCGATATCGTCGTTTGGGGGATCAGCGCGATCGCGAGTCGTTCCTCGGTCTTGTATCGGGGAGGGGTGCAGGAAGTCGGTGAAGAATCGTCCGGCATTTCTAGCGCCAGTTCGTCGTTCCCTGTCAGTGTTCCGGAATCGTAGCGGGGCACAGCCGATGTACTGCGCTGCTAGAACGTGCCGGGGTACGCACCACCGTCGATCAGGATGCTCTGTCCGGTGATATAGCCGGCGTGGGCCGAGCACACAAACGCGCATAGCGCGCCGATCTCCTCCGCTTGACCGAAGCGCCCTGCCGGATTGTCCGAGCCGCGTCGCATCCACACGGTTTCAAAGGATTCACCCGTGGTCTCGATCAGTTTTCGCGTATGGCGCCGTTGCGCGTCGGTAGCAAACGCGCCAGGCAAGAGATTGTTGATGGTGACATTGTGTCGGACTGTTTGGCGCGCCAGCCCCGCCACAACTCCAACCAGTCCTGATCGGGCGCCCCCTGACAGGCCGAGTGCAGCGTCCGGCGTCTTGACACTGCGCGAGACGATGTTGACGATCCGGCCGAATTTGCGGTCGATCATCGTGTCCACCGTACGACGAATCATTTCGATTGGGCCCAGCATCATTGCGTCCAACGCGACATGCCAGTCATGTCGAGTCCAGTCGCGAAAGTCTCCGGGCAGTGGCCCGTCGGCATTGTTAACCAGGATGTCCGGAGCAGCGCAAGCGGTGAGAGCTGCGTCGCGCCCTGCATCGGTTGACAGATCGGCAGCGACGATTCGCACAGGTTGACCCGTTTCTGCGGTGATCTCATCCGCCGCGATCTGCAGCGTGGCAAGGGTGCGAGCAGCAATGACCACCTGCACTCCTTCCTTTGCCAGCTGTAACGCGCAGGCACGACCCATTCCCCGACTGCCGCCGAAAACCAGCGCCGTCCTTCCGGCTATGCCCAGGTTCAATGGGACCTGCTGGACACGAGCAAATCAGGCTGCCTTGAGGAGCGAAGAGCTCCAACCGTACTTGCGATCGAGTTCGAGCTCCCGCACGATCCTTAAGCCCTTGCGCACCTCCTGCTCACCGAGGCCCTTCAACGGGCGGCGGAGTGCGCCAACCGGCAGCCCAACCGCCTTCATCAGAGATTTGATCGCTATCGGATTACTTGCAGAATAGGCGAAGTGAAGCATTGGCAGCAATCTAAGATAAGTTTCCCGGAAGCTCACCGAGACGTCTGGCGTATCCCACGGCTTCGATAGTAAAGCCATCTCTGCTGGGGCAAGATTGCCGGTCATGTTGGCGGTGCCGTGACCACCCAGACTCATGGTTGGAACCACTAACCCGAGGTTGGGGGAGTCGCAACACATCACGGACACATCAGGGCGAGCAAGCAGGACCTGCGCCACCTGGCCGACACGCGTCGTGGACTCCTTGTGAATGACGTAGTTGGGGTGCTTGAAAATGCGCAGCAGGTTGTCCCAATGCAGATCCGACTTGACCCGTGGAGGATTGTTGTAAATGCCCAGCGGCAGGTTTGTCGCATCCGCCACCTCGAGGAAAAAATCCTCGATGTCACTTTCGGGAGCGCAGATATATGCAGGCGCGGCCAGTATTGCGCCGTCGGCGCCGTTCTCCTGGGCGTAGCGCAAGTACTCGATGGTGGTGGACGTGTTGCTCCCCGTGCAACCGTAGAAGAACTTCATCTTTCCCGTCTTCATCCTGGCGGTTTCGCGGATGATGCTCTGACGCTCATCCTGCGTGAGCATCGAGACCTCACCCGTGGATCCCATGATGAGCACGGCGCTCGACCCCTGCTGTTCCTGGAAGGCGAGCAGACTGCGAAAGGCGCCGAAGTCGACCGTACCATCCTGATTGAACGGTGTAACTACGGCGACGAACGAACCTCTGATCTTCAGCTTGGCCATGATAGGCATCCCTTTTTTGAAACGCGTTCCGCCTGTCGCGTTAGCCGCCGGTGGTGACTGCCGTCCGGGGTCAGTGGATTGCGCGTCATTCAACCTTGATATTGGCCGCTTCGATGACCTTGCGATTGCTCGCCATGTCATCGGCGATGAATTTCTTGAAATCCTCAGGGCCCTTGTAAGAGGACTGGAAACCCGCCTGAACCAGCGTCGATTTGACGTCGGGCATCGCCATGATATTGGCTGCGGCATCGTTCAGCGCTTTTAAGATCGGCGCCGGCAGATTCGCTGGCCCCCAGAACCCGTACCAGGTGTAGAACTCGAAATTCTTCATCCCAACCTCGTCCATCGTCGGCACGTCGGGCAGGAGCGGGCTGCGATTGCGGCTGGTCACTGCCAACGCGCGCATTCGACCGCCCTTCACGAGAGGCACCGCCGACAGCGTCGGCGCTACGACAGCGGTCACCTGGTTACCCGCCACTGCCTGCAGCGCCGGAGCCGTACCCTTATAAAGCACCAGCAGAATATCGCGCAAGCCTGCGTCGTGCAGGAACTGCTCGGTCGCAATGTGGCCTCCGGAGCCCGATCCCGTGTTGGCGAAGGTTATCTTCTCGGGTGTGGATCTGGCCTTGTCGACAAACTCCTTCACTGTCGAGATCGAGCTTTCAACGCTGACGCAGAACACCAGCTCGCCTGTCGCCAGAAGGCTGATGGGGGTGAAATCCTTCACTGCGTCGAATTTCATCCTCTCCTTGTACAGGAGCGAGTTGATCGCGTGAATCGAAGCGTTGATATAGAGGGTGTATCCGTCCGGCTGTGCGGCCGCCACATAAGCCGCACCGATCATGCCGGAAGCGCCGGCGCGATTCTCGACAACCACCGGTGTGTGAAGAAGTTCGCCGAGTTTTCGACCGAACAATCGTCCTACGCTATCGACCGGGCCACCTGCCGCGTGGGGCACCACTATGGTGATCGGCCGCGAAGGATAAGCAGGCGCCTGAGCGACTGCCACACCACAATAGGCAAGGCCGGCAGCTGCAATGACGAGTGCATTGCATTTGCGGACAAACGACAGCAGTTGACGAGCAAAAATATCCACCGAAATCTCCGTTGACGTCGCGTAGCGAACTTACAGGGGGGGTACCAGCTCCATCATGTAAAGATTCAGACCGCGCATGACGGTAGCCTCTCTAAAGCCCCCACCCGTCACCGAACCGTCGCCGTGGGAAACGACGACGTGAATATGAATAACGAAATTTGATGGGTTGTCGGAGGCAAAGCGGGGCATGTTGTCGGGTTCGGACCCTTTGACAAATAGTTCGCCCGTAAATCCCAAGACTTCCAACGGTTCGTCGATTTTGTTGACCGCAATTTTCGGGGGTACATCATGGTTGACCGGATTGGCAACCGTCATGCTGGTCACCGAGCCAATGCCTCCCAAAATGACCACCCCGGTCCAGGGCTTGTCCTCCAGGAAAGCGTACAGCGCAGTCGCGACATCCTGATTCCTGGTCATCTGCAGCATATGTACTTTGGACATACGACACCCCTCTGAGGATATCCACCGGGTGCGACCTTGACGATCAAGGGCGCATCACCGAACTGACACTGGGTGCACCCCGAAGCGGAGAGTTCCCGTCGCGCGTGGCGGTTCAACTGACGTCGGCGTCGGCTCGCCGCGGGACCGGTGTGCGGTCTGCAACGCGATGCGTGACCATGCGTTCGTGGAGGTGGGCGATGGTGGCGCTGCCGCGCTTCACGAAGGTAAAGGGAAGAATCGCATGGACCAGACAGGCGAGGCCCCCACCGATCATCGCAACGCCAAAGCTCGCTGCTACCCACAAGTGCTGGAAATACGACTCTCCCACGCTGGCCGGGTGTGCGACGAAGGCTCGAAGTACGTTCATGTTTTGAGTGTGGTAAAAAGCGATACTATAAACTCCATTCGTCGAAAAATTATACACAAATTGTTTGAATCTTCATCGAAGAATAGAATATCGTTCACTATTCGCATTGAGGCACGCTGATGGACGCCAAGGATTGCCGCATTCTCGACGTGCTGCAAAGCGATGCCGCAAAGGCAGTCAGCGATATCGCAGAGCACGTCAATTTGTCGACGACGGCATGCTGGAAGCGCATCCAGAAGCTGGAAGAAAGCGGCGTGATCCGCAAACGTGTCGCGCTCTTGGACGCGGCGAAGCTGCATGTTGGCGTAACCGTTTTCGTGAGCATCAAGACCAATCAGCACAACACCGCGTGGTTCACTCGTTTTCACGAGGCCGTGAGCGCGATTCCCGAGGTGGTCGAGTTCTACCGGATGAGCGGCGACGTGGACTACCTCCTGCGCGTCGTTGTGCCCGACATCGCAGGCTACGACGGCGTATACAAACGACTCATCCGTGAAATCGACCTTGCGGACGTAAGTTCGAGCTTTGCGATGGAACAGCTCAAATTCACGACCGAGCTCCCACTCACGTATGCGCTGTGAAGAACCGCGATGCTGATGGGCACGGCGATGCCTGCGTGTCGCCGGTGGGCTTGGACAACCCCACATCCAGCGCCTTCAACCCTGGCCATCGATCCTTCGACGATGCGATACACACGCACCGCCGCGGCGTTGGAATCGGCGTCCGCGCTCCGTGAGCGCGAGGTACGATTTTTTCTCGCCGGACGCCTATGGCAGCAGATAACGCGCGATCTGCGTGCCGCGCGCATTGCTGCAGGCAGTGCAGGTTCGGGCTGCCGGGGCGCGGCACGAGGGCGTGATCGAATACTTGAGCTCTTCCGCCACCACGCTCTTGACGAGCGCGCCTGAGTCCTGCCCGCCATGTTCGGCGGGCGCGTCGATACCCCACAGGCCCAGATCGAGCGGCTTGGCATCGAGGGCGGCACCGGTCTCGTGAGGAATCAGCGGCGCGTCCGTGTAGCCGCCTGGCATCACGCCGCTTCCGCCCCCTACTCCACCGTCACGCTCTTGGCGAGATTGCGCGGTTTGTCGACGTCGGTCCCGCGCAGCACCGCCGTGTGATACGCCAGCAGCTGCAGCGGAACCACGTGCACGACCGGGGATAGCAATCCGGCGTGTTCCGAAACGCGGATGACGTGGATGCCGTCGCCGCCGGTCAGGTGGCTGTCGAGGTCGGCGACGACATAGAGCTCGCCGCCGCGCGCGCGCACTTCCTGCAGGTTGCTCTTGAGCTTTTCCAGCAGTGCGTCGTTGGGTGCGATGGCGACCACCGGCATCTGCGCGTCGACCAGCGCCAGCGGGCCGTGCTTCAGCTCGCCGGCCGGGTAGGCCTCGGCGTGGATGTAGGAAATTTCCTTGAGCTTCAACGCACCTTCGAGCGCGATCGGATAGTGCAGGCCGCGCCCGAGGAAAAGTGCGTGCTGCTTTTTCGCGAACGCCTGCGCCCATGCGATGAGATGCGGCTCCAGCGCGAGCGCGCCCTGGATCGCGGCGGGCAGGTGGCGCAGCGCCTTCTGCCATTTGGCCTCGTCGGCCTCCGCCAGCCGCCCGCGCGACTTGGCGAGTGTCAGCGCCAGCAGGAATTGTGCGACGAGCTGCGTGGTGAACGCCTTTGTCGACGCGACGCCGACTTCGGTGCCGGCACGCGTCAGGAACAGGAGTTCCGTCTGGCGCACCATCGAGCTGGACGCCACGTTGCAGATCGCCAGCGTGTGCGGATGTCCGAGCGACTTGGCGTGCTTCAACGCCGCGAGGGTGTCGGCCGTTTCGCCCGACTGCGACACGACGACCACCAGCGCGCGCGCGTTCGGCACGCTGTCGCGATAGCGGTATTCGCTCGCGATCTCGACGGTGCACGGAATGCCGGCCAGCGTCTCGATCCACTGCTTGGCGACGAGGCTCGAGTAGTAACTGGTGCCGCAGGCGAGGATCAGCACGGAATCCACGTGCGGAAGTACCGCTGCGGCGAGCGGACCGAACAACTCGGGACCGACGGTCGCCACCCCTTCCAGCGTGTCCGCGACCGCGCGCGGCTGCTCGAAGATCTCCTTCTGCATGAAATGCCGGTACGGGCCGAGCTCGACCGCCGCAGCGGTGGCGGGAACGTCGACGACGGCGCGTGCGACGCGCTGTCCCTGCGCATCGTAGATCGCGTAGGCTTCGCGCCGCACGTCGGCGACGTCGCCTTCCTCGAGATAGACGATCCGCTGCGTGACGGGCACCAGCGCGGCGGCGTCGGAGGCGAGGAAGTGGTCGTCCTCGCCGAGGCCGACGACGAGCGGACTGCCCTGCCGCGCGCCGACGACCCGGCCGGGCTCGCGCGAGGAGATCACGGCGATCGCGTAGGCGCCCTGGAATTCGGCGACGGCGAGCTGCACGGCGCGCAGCAGGTCCTGCATCGCCGCGCCGTGCCAGTGCGCATGGATCAAGTGGGCGATCGTCTCGCTGTCGGTCTGCGTGCGGAATTCGTACCCCTGTTCCTGCAGCCGTTCGCGCAGCGCTTCGAAATTCTCGATGATGCCGTTGTGCACAACGGCCACTTCGCCGCGTGAAAGGTGCGGATGCGCGTTGACCGTCGACGGCGCACCGTGCGTGGCCCAGCGCGTGTGCGAGATGCCGGTGGTGCCTCTCAGGTGCCGCGACTCGACCTGCGCGGCGAGATCGGCGACGCGCGCCGTCGACACGAGCCGCTCGAGCGTCGCGCCATCGGTGCCGTCGATGACGGCAAGTCCGGTCGAATCGTAGCCGCGGTACTCGAGCCGCCGGATGCCTTCGAGAAGCATGGGAACCACATCGCGGGTCGATGCCGCGCCGACAATGCCGCACATGAGCTGTTCTATTCCTTGCTGCCGGGTTTCGGATTTTTCATTGGCCGTTGCCAGCCTTCGATCGACACCTGCCGCGCGCGGGCGACGGTCAGCACGCCCTTCGGCGCGTTCTGCGCGATCACGCTGCCGGCGCCGATCGTCGCGCCCTCGCCCACCGTGACCGGCGCGACGAGTACGCAATTGGAGCCGATGCTCGCGCCATCGCCGATGACGGTGCGAGACTTGTTGGCGCCATCGTAATTGGCGGTGATCGAGCCAGCCCCGTAGTTGACGTTGCTGCCGACGTCGGCATCGCCGATGTACGCGAGGTGATTGGCCTTCGCGCCGCGCCCCAGATTGCTCGCCTTCACCTCGACGAAATTGCCGATGTGCACGTCGTCGGCGAGCGTGGCGCCCGGCCGCAGCCGCGCGTAGGGCCCGATGCGGCAGTTGGCGCCCACCGTGGCGTCGGTGAGGCACGAGAACGGCTCGATGCGGGTGCCGGCGGCGATCGTCACATTGCGCAGCACGCAATAGGGTCCGATCGTCACCTCGTCGCCGAGCACGACGTCGCCCTCGAGTACGCAGCCGACATCGATGCGCACGTCGCGACCGCAGGTCAGCGCGCCGCGGATGTCAAGCCGGTCGGGGTCGGCGATCGACGTCCCGGCGCGCATCAGTGCCTCGACGCGGCGTCCCTGCAGGATGCGCTCGACCGCCGTCAACTGCGCGCGATCGTTGATGCCGCGGACGTCGCGCTCGTCCGCGACCACCTCGGCGATAACCGCGATGCCGTCCGCGCAGGCGGTGGCGACGACGTCGGTGATGTAGTACTCGCCCTGCGCATTGTCGGCTTTGAGCGCCGCAACCCAGCGTTTCAACAGCGACGTGGGCGCCGCCAGGACGCCGGTGTTGATTTCGTTGATCGGGCGCTGGATGTCGTTGACGTCGCGCTCTTCGACGATCGCCTGCACGCGGCCCGCGGCATCGCGGATGATGCGGCCGAGCCCGGTCGGGTCGGGGACCCTGGCGGTCAGCACGGCCAGGTGACCGGCCGATGCGTGATCCACCAGGGCGCTCAAGGCGGCGGACGGCACCAACGGGATGTCGCCAATGGTGACGAGCGTCACGCCGTCCTCGGGGAGCACATCGAGGGCGACCCGCGCGGCGTCACCGGTGCCACGGGGTGGTTCCTGCTCGACGAATACGATATCCGGCGCCGCCAGCGCGTCGCGCACCGCCTGCGCACCGTGACCGATGACGACGGCGATCGCGCGTGGCGACAGCATGCGCGCCGCATCGATGACATACGAGACGACGGGCCGGCCCGCTAGCGGATGCAGGACCTTGGGCAGTGCCGAATGCATCCGCTTGCCGACGCCGGCGGCAAGGATGACGACGTTGAGTGGAGAGGCCACGGGTTCGCTTTGGCTCCTTGAACCGCCGATGATACGACACTGCCGCAGGCGTCGGTCCTGATGACCGGACGAAGCGGCGCCCGCACCCGATCGGGGCCAGGCGCCGCCGCCGGGAGTTCACGTTGCGCGCATGAATCGCAGCGCCGGTCCGCTTTGGTGATAAAGTTTTGGCCACGCGTTGCCCTGCGCGCAGACGCCGCCAGAGCGCCGCGCGCCAATGAGGAGGATCCACATGTCCCGCTTTTCGAATTTTGCCCTGGGGGCGCTGCTGCTCGCGCTGGTCGCGCCGGCGGCCTTCGCTGACGACTGCAAGAATCGCGGCGACCTCGACGACGCCTATTGCGACGAGAACCGCGACCTCGTCGCCGACGCACCGAAGGACCCGAAGAAATTCCGGAATCCGTCGACGTTGATCTTCGCGTACACGCCGATCGAGGACCCGGCCGTCTACCAGAACCTCTTCGGTCCGTTCACCGAATACCTGGTGGCGTGCACGGCGAAGAAGGTCGTGTATTTCACCGTGCAGTCGAACGCCGCGCAGATCGAGGCGATGCGCGCCGGCCGACTGCACATCGGCGGCTTCGCCAGCGGACAGACGGGATTCGCCGTCAACCTGGCCGGTGCCGTGCCGTTCGCGATCAAGGGCGACGGCAAGGGCACGCGCACCTACAACCAGATCGTCGTCGTCAAGGCCAGCAGCCCGTACCAAAAGCTGACCGATTTGAAGGGCAAGAAGGTCGCGCACACGTCGCCGTCGTCGAACTCCGGCAACATGGCGCCGCGCGCGCTGCTGCCGGCCGAGGGACTGACGCCCGACAAGGATTACAAGGTCGTCTATTCCGGCAAGCACGACCAGTCGCTGCTGGGGGTGATGTCGGGCGACTACGATGCCGCGACGATCACCTCCGACATCTACGACCGCTTCGTCAACCGCGGGATGATCAAGGCCGACGATGTCCGCATCCTGTTTCGCAGCGGCCCCTTTCCGACGTCGGCGTTCGCGTATGCGCACGATCTCGACCCCGCGCTCGCGGCGAAAATCTCGAAGTGCTTCACCGATTACCGCTTCACCGCGGAGATGAAGAAGGAATTCCTGGGCGACGACCGCTTTCTGCCGGTGTCGTACAAGGATGACTGGCTGCTGGTGCGCAAGGTGGCGGAAGCCTCCGGCACCC
>JBDTNR010000075.1:0-10592 GCA_039933655.1 Betaproteobacteria bacterium
TGGCGCGCGCGGCCCAGCCCTCGTCCTTCGGCGGCGGCAGGAAGTGCCGCATGAGTCCGGCGAAGATCACCGCAATCGCGAACAGCGTGTCGGCGAAATACAGCACCAGCACGCTGGCGGGCGGCCAGCCCAGGAACAGGATGCCGCCAAGCGGCACCACGTTGCGCGCGATGGCGTTCGCGATGGCGACAGGTGACGGCGGGGCGGCCATGTCAGCCGCGGCGGGCGCCGTCAGCGTCGCGCGCCTGCGCTCTCCCGCGCGAACGTCTCGATTGCCACGCGCAGCGCGCGCAGCGTGAGGTCGATGTCCTCGTCGTCATGTGCGGTGGAAAGATACATCAGACCGCGCGGCAGGGGGGAGACTCCGTTGCGGACGAGCAGTTCGGTCAACCGCAGCGTGGCGTCCTTGTCGACGCGTTCCAGCGCCGCCAGCGTCGGGATCGAATTCGCGCCCGCGAAGAGCTGGACGCAGGGGCCGACGCAATTGGCGGCGACGGCAGCTCCGGCATGGGCCGCGACATCGCACACGTGCGTGGCGATCGTCCGCGCGTACGCGTCCATCCGCGGATAGAACACGGAGGCGTTGGACGCCAGGTGATCGACGCATGCAACGTCGCGGCGGCGGCCGTGTAAGAGGCGCTGTTCCGTGCGCTGAAGAACTGCGTCTCCCGCGCGGAACGATTCCTGACGCGTGTCGGCGTGACGGCACTCACACACCCGGGACCTCTGGTCGAAGCGAAAGCGATCGCGCCCATCCGGAGACGCTACGTTGGTCCATCCCTCGCTTGACGAGCGTCAATGCCCGTTTCGGCGATGGTGCTATGTTGCATACGTTTGCATCCGGGGTGAGGGCGCGGTGGCAATGGCCAGGCGACGACAGGCGCTGACGGGGCGGACGCGGCGCGCGCCCGTTGATCATCTGCTTGCGGATTTCGTGCCGCGTTACTACCTGGTCTACACCGCCGTGCAGCAGCGTATCCGCGATGGCGAGTGGGCACCGGAAACGCCGATGCCCACCGAGGAGGCGTTCGCGGCGTCCTTCGCAGTGTCACGGGTGACGGTGCGCAAGGCGCTGTCGATGCTGCAGGAGGAGAAGCTGATCCTGCGGCAGCAGGGGCGCGGTACGTTCGCACTGCCGGTGCCACGGCGCCAGAGCCGTGCGAACTTCAGCGGCCTCCTCGAGAACGTCCGCGACTTCGAACGGCATACCAAGGTGCGCGTACTGCAGTTTTCCCGCGTCACGCTGCCGGAACCGGTCGCCGAGGCGCTGGCCTGCGCGGCCGGTGCCGCCGGCTTGAAGGTGGTGCGCGTGCGCAGCGACAGCCAGTCGCCGTTCTCCTATTCGACGTGCTATCTCCCCGGGCCTGAAGCCGATCTCGTCACCGAGGAACGGCTCGGCAACCGCACGGTGATCGCGACGCTCGAGGCCGCCGGCGTCGCGGTGGGCGCGTCGGAGCAAACCTTGAGCGCCACCGCGGCCAGCGTCGAGGTGGCGAAACTCCTCAAGATCGAGGTCGGCGCGCCGCTCATCAGCATGACGCGCGTCGTGCGCAACGAGGATGACCGTCCGGTCGAGTTCATCGAGGTGCTCTACCGGCCCGACAAGTTCGAGTATCGCGTCAACCTCTCCCGCGACAAGGAAAGCGCGGCGCCGCGCTGGATCGCCAAGATCTGACGCGGTCGCCTCGCGCGCCCCGGCGCCTCCGGCGCCCTCCACCGCAGCGGATGCTAGAATTCGCGGCGGTCTCCAGAGGGCGCCGAACGCCGCAGCCCCTATGTTGCGCCCATCCTCATTCGCTTTCCGAACGCGCCCGCCGGCGACAATCGATGTTCACACCACCGTCGCAACTGCAGGTTGCCCTGCGCAAGTCCGCCCTGTCGCTGTGGCACGGGCAGTACATCCGTGGCCGCCTGCTCGCGCTGTATCCGCAGTGCGACATCATGCTGCGCGGCATCACGACGCAGGGTGATCGCATCCTGGACCAGCCGCTGGCCGAGATCGGCGGCAAGGGCCTGTTCATCCAGGAGATCGAGCAGACGATGGTCGAGGGCCGCGCCGATTTTGCCGTGCACTCGTTGAAGGACATGCCGATGGAGATGACGGAGGGGTTCGTCATCGCCGCCGTCCCGGTGCGCGAGGATCCGCGCGACGCGCTCCTCTCAAACCATGGTCCGACGCTCGACGCGCTGCGGCCCGGCGCCATCGTCGGCACATCGAGCCAGCGCCGTGAAGCGCAGCTGCGCGAGCGCAATCCCGGCGTGACGGTCCAGATGCTGCGCGGCAATGTCAATACGCGCGTGAAAAAATTTGACGACGGCCAGTACGACGCGATAATTCTCGCGGCGGCCGGATTGAACCGGCTGGAGCAGGGCCATCGCATCACGGCGTTGCTCGATCCCGCGCAGTTCCTTCCCGCGGTCGGCCAGGGCGCGCTGGCGCTCGAATGTCCGGTCGGGCGCACCGACATCATCGAGGCGCTGGCGCCGCTGATCCACATGCCTACGCTGCTGGCGGTGACGGCCGAGCGCGCGTTCTCGCGCGCGCTGTCGGGCAGCTGCCACACGCCGCTCGCCGGCTACGCGCTGTTCCGCGACGGCGAGCTGTGGCTGCGCGGACTGCTGGCCGCGCGCGACGGCAGCGACGTGCTGCGCGGCGAACGCTCGGCGCCGCTCGATGCCGACCACGGCGATCCCGCCGCCGCCGAGGCGCTGGGCCAGGCGCTCGCCGCGGACTTGTTGGCGCGCGGTGCCGCGCGCTTTCTCGGCGCCTGACGCCACCAGGCGCGCGGGTCAGCCGCGCGGCATGTCGTCGGCGATGTAGGCGCGGACGATGCTCTCGAAGTCGACGTCGGCGCGCATGCCCAGCGCCGGCCCCAGCTGCGGCGCGAAGTTCGCGGGCCACGTCGACACGATGCGGTCGATCGCCGGGTCGAAGTTCCATTGCACGCGGTCCGCGACGGCATCGCCGGCGACGCGACGCAACGACGCGACCATGTCGCCGACGGCGACCGAGATGCCGGGCACGTTGATCGAACGCGTGTAGGTGAATGCCGAGGCGGGCGCCTCGTGGCCGATGATGAGGTTCCCGATGACGGCGCGCGGCGACTGCACCCACATCCTTGTTGTCGGCGCCACCGGGCAGGACGCCGCGACGCCCGCCAGCGGTTCGCGGACGATGCCGCTCGCGAACGACGAGGCCGCCTTGTTCGGCTTGCCGGGACGCACCGTTACCGTCGGCAGCCGCAGCGAGCGCCCGTCGAGGAAGCCCTTGCGCGTCATGTCGTAGACCAGGAACTCGCCGATCGCCTTCTGCGCGCCGTAGGACGCCTGCGGCGTGACGGACGCATTGTCGGGCACCGGGTCGGACAGCGGTCCGCCGAAAACGGCCAGCGAACTGGTGAACACGAACTTGGGCGGGTGGGCGAGGGCGCGACAGCGCTCGAGCAGCGCACGCGTAGCGTCGAGATTGACGCGCATGCCGATGTCGAAGTCGGCCTCCGCCTGTCCGCTGACCACGGCCGCCAGATGGAAGACCGTGTCGGTGTCCGCGGTGACCGCGCGGGCAATCGTGGCGGGGTCGGCCAAGTCGCCGATCAGCGCGGTGACCCGCGGATCATCCACGGCAGTCGCGGGCACGACGTCCAAGAGGACGAGCGACGTGATTTCGCGCCGCGTCCCGCGCGCGTCGGTGAGCTCGCCGCGAGAGAGCAATTGGCGGGCGAGTCGACTGCCCAGGAAACCGGCGCCGCCGGTGATCACGATGCGCATGGAGGCCTCTTGGAAGGGGAAGCGGCGCTATGATAGCCGCCCGCCCACCGTTCTGGAGGAGTCCGCCATGCCGCGTCCGATCCATTTCGAGATCCACGCCGAGAACACGCAGCGCGCGATCACGTTCTACTCGACGTTGTTCGGCTGGGAATTTTCGCAGTGGGGAACGGAGTCCTACTGGCTCGTCAAGACCGGCACGACCGGTGAGCCGGGCATCGATGGCGGCCTCGTGCCGCGCCGCGGGCCGGGCCCGGCCGACATGGCCGCCGTCAACGCGTTCGTCTGTACGATCGGCGTCGACGATCTCGATGCGATGACGGCCAGGTTGATTGCCGCCGGCGGCCGCATCGCGCTGCCGAAGATGCCTATCCCCACCGTCGGCTGGCTCGCCTATGGGAAAGACACCGAAGGCAACCTGTTCGGCATGCTGCAGGCGGACGCAAAAGCGGGTTGAGACCGCGCGTCGCTGGCGCCGACGGGCGGGTTCCGCGGGCGCTTGCGCGCGCCGGAGCCACGTGCAGGCGAAGTTCCCGGGCGGCGCGCGTGCTAGAATTTTTGCGTCGCGGTGCGGGTGATGCTCGCCTTTTCCAGCGCCGGACGCCGCAGCTTCTCCCATGCCACCCGTGCACGCGCCGCGCCGCCTTACGATCGCCAGCCGTTCGTCCGCACTCAGCGTGGCCCGGAGCGAGCAGGTACGGGCGCAGCTGCTTGGAAGTTACCCGGGAATGGCGGTGGGCCTCTTCACGCTCCCCGCCCAGGACGAGCGCGGCGCCGACGTATCGCCGGCCAAGGCCGGGGAGCAGCGATTCGTCCGCGAGCTCGAGGATGTCATCGCCAGTGGGCGCGCGGACCTCGTCGTGCATGCGCTCGACGAAGTGCCATTCGAGTTGCGCTCCTCCTTCGCGCTCGCCTGCATCGCCGCGCGCGAGGATCCGCGCGATGCCTTCGTCTCCCATTATTGCCTGCGCCCGCACGACCTGCCGGACGGGGCGGTCGTCGGCACCGCGAATCCCCGGCGCGAAGCGCAGTTGCGGCAGCGATATCCGCGGCTGCGCTACACGCGATTGTGCGGTGAGCTCGGCGCCCGCCTGCGCCATCTCGACCAGGGACGCTGCGACGCCATCGTCGTTGCCGCCGCCGGTTTGAAGCGCATGGGTTTCGGCACGCGCATCGCATCGCTGCTTGAGCCCGACCTGAGCCTGCCGGCACCGGGGCAGGGCGCGCTCGCTATCGAATGCCGCGCGGACCGGCCCGATCTCATCGAAGTGCTCGCGGTGCTCGCCGATCGCGCCACGACGCTGGCGACGATGGCGGAGCGCGCCTTTGCGCGTGCGCTCGGTGCCGCCGATTGCACGCGGATCGCCGCGTATGCCGAATGGAAAGAGGGTTCGCTATGGCTGCGCGGCTTCCTCGCCAGCCGCGATGGCGGCGAAGCGATGCGCGGCGAAGCGAATGCCGACGCGCACGAATACGCGGCCGCGGCGCAGCTTGGGCGCGACCTGGCCGATGATTTCCTCGGGCGCGGCGCGGCGCGCCTCCTGTCGCAGTGATCGTGCATCCGCTGGCGCCATCTTCGCCGCCGCCCGGTCCGCTGCAGGGCGTCGGGATCGTCGTCACCCGGCCCGCGCGACAGGCGGGCGGGCTTGCTGCGCAACTGGCGGCGCTGGGAGCGACACCACTCGTGTTTCCGGCCATCGTGATCCTGCCGCCGCCGGATCCGGACGCGCTTGCCCGCGCGCATGCGGCGCTCGATCAATTCCATATCGCGATCTTCGCTTCCGCCAATGCCGTCGAATACGGAGTCCCCGACCCGGGACGATGGCCGGCGCGACTGCGCACCTTCGCGCCCGGGCCCGGCACGGCCGCGGCGCTGGCGGCCGCCGGCATCCACGGCGTCGCGATACCGCAGGCATCCTTCGACAGCGAAGGCCTGCTCGCGCTGCCGGGGCTTGCCGACGTCGCCGGCCTGCGCGTGGCGATCTTTCGCGGCGAAGGCGGCCGCGAGCTGCTGGGCGACGCGCTGGCGGCGCGCGGCGCGACGGTGGCCTACGTCGATTGCTATCGCCGCGCTGCGCCACGATCCGGCGCCGGACTCATGGAGGCGCTGCGCGCCGGACGCGTGCATGCGCTGACGCTCACGTCCAGCGAGGGCCTGGACAACCTGTGGCGACTGCTCGCCGCCGATGCCCGCCGGCGCGTGCAGCGGCTGCCGGCGTTCGCGCCGCATCCGCGAATCGCGGCGCACGCGCACGAGCTCGGATTGACCGCCGTCGCGACCGAGGGCTCCGATGCCGGCTTGATCGCGGGGTTGCTAGAATGGTTCGCTTCCCACTCGACCCGACCCGACTGATCCCCATGGCCCAACCCGACATCATCGTTACCGCACCACTCCCGCCCTTTCTGTACGACCCGCTGAAGTCCGACTTTCGCTGTCACGACTACCACGCGGCCAGCCACAAGCCCGGCCTGCTCGCGGCCGAAGGCGCGCGCATCCGCGGACTGGTGCAGGGGGGTGGCACCGTGACGCCAGCCACGCTGCTCGACGCACTGCCGAAGCTCGAGATCATCTCCGTGTTCGGCGTCGGCTACGACGGCGTGCCGGTCGACTATTGCCGACAGCGCGGCATCAAGGTCACCAATACACCCGACGTGCTGACCGACGACGTGGCCGACGTCGCCGTCGCGCTGATCATGATGACCGGCCGCGGCTTCGTGCGTCTCAACCGGTTCGTCCATGCCGGCGAATGGGAGAAGCGCGGTCCCGAACTCACGACCAAGCTGTCGGGCAAGCGCGTCGGCATCCTTGGCCTCGGCCGTATCGGCAAGGCGATCGCCGAACGCGTGCGCTCGCTCGGCATGGAAGTCTCGTACACCGGGCGCAACAAGCAGCAGGTGCCCTGGCGCTTCGTGCCGGACCTTGCGGCGCTGGCGGCGGAGTCCGATTTCCTGGTCGTCGCGAGTCCGGGCGGCGCGGCGACGAAGAACATGGTCGATGCCGGCGTTCTCGCGGCGCTCGGCAAGAAGGGCACGATCATCAACATCGCCCGAGGCTCGATCATCGACGAGTCCGCGCTGGTGGCGGCGTTGCAGTCCGGCGCGATCAAGGGCGCGGGGCTCGACGTGTTCGCCGACGAGCCGCACATTCCCGCGCCGCTGCTGGCTATGGACAACGTGGTGCTGCTGCCGCATGTCGGCAGCGCCACCAACGAGACGCGCAAGGCGATGGGCGACCTGTGCAAGGCCAACCTCGATGCGTGGTTCGCCACCGGCAAGGTTCTGACGCTCATCCCCGAACTGGCGTGACGGGCGCGAACTGCGTCACCCGCAGGCGCTGCGTGTCCCGCGGCGCAATTCGCGCGAATTGAGGGTCACGCGAATTTTGGGGTCGGACTCGAATTTCCGGACACGGCTCGCCATGTCGCCGCCCCGCACGAAAATTCGACCCTCAATTCCGCTCAATTCCGCTCATTACCCGTCACGGACTTGGCTCGGTCGCGGCAGGAGATTGCGGAGGCCTCCTGCCGGCGGGCTGGAAAAGCACCGCGAAGAGCGACGCGATCACCAGGCCCAACGCGATGAATTCCGAAGGACCGGGTCGCTCGCCCAGTATCAGCATGCCGGAAATCACGCCGACAACGGGCACCGGCAGCGACGACAGCGACGACACGGCGACCGGCAGCGTGCGCGCGAGCGTGAACCACGCCCAGTGCGCGAGCGTGCCGGCGAGGAAGATGTTGTAGAGGACGGCGAACCACGTGACGCCGGACAGGTTGAGCAGGTAGCTCGGCGGATGTGGGTCGAAGAACGGCGCCAGGATGACCAGCGGCAGCCAGCCCAGCAGCATCATCCATCCCGCCAGCGTGTTCTGCGCGATCGGTGGCTTCCACTTGCGCAGCAGCACCGTGCCGCAGGCCCAGATGACCGCTGCGCAGAGGATCAGCAGCGCGCCGGTCGGCGTCGAGCGGATATGGCGGATGTCGTCGCCGAGCAGCACGATCATGCCCAGCATCCCGAGCAGGAGCCCGACGATCTTGCGCTTGTTGAGCGGCTCGTGCAGGACGGCCATCGCGATCAGCGTCGCCCAGATCGGCATCGTGTAGGCGATGATCGCGCTGCGGCCCGCCGGCAGTTGCTGGACGCCGAACAGCACGAAGCCGTTCCATCCCGCGATATTGAAGAGTGCCAACACGGCGATGCGCGCCCACCATTCGCGCGGCACGCGGATAGAGTCGCCGTTCCAGCGCGCCACCAGCAACATGCCGATCGCCGCGAACGGCAGCGTCAGCGAGCGAAAGGTCAGCGGGGCGAGTTCGCCGACGCCCAGCTTGAGCACGGGCCAGTTGCAGCCCCAGATCAGCGTCAGGATCGCGATCGGGACGAACGCGTGCGCCAGCGGATGCCGCGCAGCCATCAGCGCTCGCGGATCGGCAGCGTCTCGCCGAACTTGGACAGGTGCAGTTCGCGCGCCTGCGTCACCCACGCATCGCGGCGGATGCGGCCCGGGAACTCCGGCAGCTTCGCGTCGAAGTGGTCGATGTCGCGCTCGCTCCAGCGGGCGATCTGCCGGTAGGTCGTGACGCCGAGCTGGTGCAGCATGCGTTCCAGCACCGGCCCGACGCCGACAATGAGCTTCAGGTCATCGGGCGCGTTGGGCCCGTCGAGAAGCGGCGGCATTGCGTTGTTCTCGATATCCACGACGATATCGCGATAGCGGGCGGTGTCGGCGCGCGCCGCGGCGAGTTCGTGCAGCAGCAGGCGGCGATCGTCGGCAGATTCGGCGAGCTGCGCGCGCTCCGCGGCGGCGGTCGCTGCGGAAGAGCGCAGCAGGGCGGTCTCCGCCTCCAGCGCGCGCACCAGCCGCGCCTGCTCCTCGAGCGCGCCGCCGGCGACGGATGGGCAATCCCGGGGCGGTGTCGAGTCAACTGGTGGGCCTGACGGTGACGCCGCCACCATGACCGCCGCCGGGCGCAGCGGGCTTTTAGTCTCGCCTTTAGCCTCCCGCCTGCCACGCATGACCCCCGCGCGCCACGCGACGACGATGCCGATGGCCACAGCGAGCATCACCAGCAGGGTCAGGCCATTCACGGCGAAGGAAAACGGCGGACGAGCCGTACAGTGGCGGAAAGTGCAATTGTATGCGACGCGCGACATTCGCGGACATGGCGTTGCCGGTTTCCGCAAGGCGCCGACTGCTAGAATGCGCGGGCACACTGCGAGCCTCGTACGCCCCCATGAATGAACCCGCGCTTCCAGGCGAACGCGCCCCCTCCGCCCCCGTCGCCGGCGGGCTGCCGCAGCCGGGGCCCATGGCGCAGCCGGTGTCCCGCGGCATCGTCGTTGCGGTGGCCGTTGCGCTCGGCGCCGCCATCGCCGTCGCGTGGGTTGCGGGACGCGAAGCACAGCGGGAGTTGCGCACCGAGGTCGCCAAGCGCCTGACCGACGCCGATGCCGCGCTGGCCCAATTGAGGGAGCGCGCCTCGGACCTGGGGAACGAGCTTCGCGAAGCGCAGGCCAAGCTGTCGCTGCTCGAAACACGGCTCGGCGAATCGCAGGCGCAACAGGCGTCGCTGGAGGCGCTCTACCGCGAGCTCGCGCCGTCGCGCGACGAGCTCGCGCTCAACGAGATCGAACAGGTGCTGCTGCTGGCGAGCCAGCAGCTCGCGATCGCCGGCAATGTACAGGCGGCGCTGGCGGCGTTGCAGCTCGCCGACGCCAAGCTCGCGCGCTTCGACCGCCCGCAACTCGTGCCGCTACGGCGCGCGCTGTCGCGCGACACCGACCGGCTGAAGTCGGTGCCCTTTGTCGACGTAGCGGGCATGTCGCTCAAGCTCGACCAGGCGATCGCCGCGATCGACAGGTTGCCGCTCGCCCGCGACGAACGCCTGCCCGCGCCGCTACCGCCGCCACCGCCGGCCGACGAAGCGTCATGGATGAAATTCCTGCGCGAGGCGTGGGCGGAGGTCAAGTCGCTCGTCCGCGTCGAGGTCGCCGACCGGCCGGCCGCGCCGCTGGTGCCGCCGCAGCAGCAGTATTTCCTGCGGGAGAACCTGCGGCTGCGGCTGCTCGCGGCGCGCGTGGCGTTGCTTTCGCACGACGACGCCGGATTCAGGACGGACGTGACGGCCGCCAATGCGTGGATCAAGCAGTATTTCGACACGCGCACGAAGTCGGTGGCAGGGCTCGTCGCCACGCTGTCGCAGTTGGCCGCCACGCCGATGCCGGCCGAGCTGCCGGACGTTTCCGGGAGCCTCACCGCGCTGCGCGCCGTGAAGGCCACGCGCGAACGCGCCGTCGAGCGCGCGTCGGGCGGAGCGGCGCCCTCGCGCTAGGCGCCCCACCACATGCGCGTCCTGTTCGCCTTCCTGCTGCTCGCCGCGCTGGCGATGCTCGCGGCGCTGTTGTTCAAGCTGAACAGCGGCTACGCGCTGTTCGTCGCTCCGCCCTACCGCGTCGAAATTTCGCTCAATGCGTTCATCGTCGTCGTCGTCGTCGCCTTCGTGGCAGTCCATCTGCTGCTGCGCGTCGCGGCGCGCATCTCGCGGCTCCCGGCCGAGGTGCGCGAGAGCCGGCGCCGCAGCAACGTCGAGCGCGCGCGTGCGAAACAGGACGCCGCCGTCGTGGCCTTGCTGGAGGGACGCTACGGCAAGGCGCGCCAGTTCGCGGAGGAGGCGCTCGCCATTCCCCATTCTTCCGGCTTGCCGGCGCTCCTCGGCGCGCGCGCTGCCGTCGACATGCGCGAATTCGCGCAGGCGGAGACATTCCTCGCCCGGCCCGACGTCAATGTCGGCAGCCTCACCGTTCCGCGCCTGATGCTCGAGGCGGAC
>JBDTNR010000076.1:0-10553 GCA_039933655.1 Betaproteobacteria bacterium
ATCTCGCGCGGCTGAAAGGTGTGGCCGACGTCAAGGCGCGCCGCGCCACGGTCGATGCGCTGCTCAACCGCGTCAACCTGTACGACGTCCGCAAGCAGAAGCTGGGCGGCTTTTCCGGCGGCATGCGCCAGCGCTTCGGCATCGCCCAGGCACTGATCGGAAATCCGAAGCTCGTCATCGTCGACGAGCCGACGGCGGGCCTGGATCCCGAGGAGCGCGTGCGCTTTCACAACCTGCTGGCCGATATCGCATCCGATGTCGTCGTGATCCTGTCGACGCACATCGTCAGCGACGTCGAGGATCTGTGCGGCCAGTTCGCCGTCATCAACAAGGGGCGCGTGCTGCTGACCGGCGAGCCCAACCGGCTGGTGGCAGGGCTGTCGCAGCGGATCTGGCGCAAGGTCGTCGGTAAAGCCGAAGGCGATGCGCTGAAATCGCAGGTGCGTCTCGTGTCGACGCGGCTGCAGGCCGGTCGCACGGTGGTTCGCGCATACGGCGACACGCTGCCCGGGGCCGGCTTTGAGCCTGCCGTGGCGGATCTCGAGGACGTCTACTTCTGCACGATCGCCGGCTATCTCGCTACGCCCATCGCGCACGCCGCGTAGTCGCCCGCCGATGCTGACCATCGCCTGGTTCGACTTCAGCCGCCGCTTGGCGATGGTGTCGACGTACGTCTATTTCGTGCTGTTCGCCGCGCTCGCCGGACTGTGGATGGCCACCGCCGGCGGCGCCGTTCCCGGTGCACTGGTGAGCTTCGGCGGCGACAAGGTACTGATCAACGGGCCGTATGCGCTGGCCATCGGCATCGCCGTGCTCGGTTTCGCCGGCGTGACGGTGATCGGGTCGGTCGTGGGCCGCGCGATCCAGCAGGACTTCGAGTACGGCACCTATCACTTCTTCTACACGGCGCCAATCGCCAAGCGCGACTACTTCCTGGGCCGCCTGCTGGGCGCGTGGATGACGCTGGTGCTGATTTTCGTCGGCATCGCCGTGGGCATCGTGATCGGCTACAACTGGCCGGGTGTGGACTCGGCACGCGTCGTCACCCACCCATCGTGGCAGAGCTTCGCGCGCCCGTACCTGTTCCTGCTGGTGCCGAACCTGCTGTGGCTCGGCGGCTGCTTTTTCGTGCTCGCCGCGCTGACGCGGCAGATGGCGCCCGTCTATGTCGCGGGTGTCATCGTGCTCGTCGGCTACCTGTTCGCCACCGACCTGCTGACCGACATGGACAACAAGACGCTCGCGGCGCTGCTCGACCCGTCGGGCGTGACGGCGTTTGACGTGTTCACCCGTTACTGGAGCGTCGCGCAGAAAAACGGGGAGCAGATTGCGCTCGAGGGCGTGCTGCTGTGGAACCGGCTGCTGTGGCTCGGCATCGGCATTGCCGCGACAGGTCTGGGCTACGCGGCGTTCCGGATGCAGGTTGCGCCGGCGGGTCGGTCGCGCAAGCGCGGCGCGGTGGCGCAACCTGCTGAGCAGCCGGCGCGCGCCGTCGGGGCACTGCCGGTGCCGCCGCTCGACCGCAGCGCGCTCGCCTACCTGCGGATGGCGCCGGGCCTGACCAGGCTCTACATCGGTGAGATCCTGCGCAGCCCACGGTTCCTGACGATTATCCTGGGCGGCGTGCTGCTGGTCGTCGGCAACGCGCTGACGATCGGTTCCAGCTTCGGAACCAACACGTACCCGCTGACGTACAAGGTGCTCGACGTGGTCGGAGGGTTCTTTGGCCTGTTCATCCTCATCGTCACTGCCATCTACGCGGGCGAGCTCGTCTGGCGCGAACGCGACACGCGGATCGAGGACATCGCCGACAGCATGCCGGCGCCGACCTGGCTCGGTTTCGTCGCCAAGCTCGGCGCGCTGGTCGCGCTGCAAGCGGTGTTGATGATCGTGGTGCTGGTGTGCAGCGTCGGTTCGCAGCTCGCCCGTGGCTTCACGAACATCGAGCTGCCGCACTACCTGTTCGAGCTCTTCGTGATGCAGCTGCCGGGTTTCGTGCTGATCGCCGTCCTGGCGCTGGCCGTGCACACGATCGTCAACAACAAGTACATCGGCCACTTCGCCGTGCTCGTGCTGTTCATCGTGTCGTCGCGGCTGCCGGATTTCGGCTTCGAGGACCGGCTGTACCGCTACGGCTCGCGGCCGGACGTCATCTACTCCGACCTGAACGGCTATGGCCACTTCCTGCCAGCGGTCTTCTGGTTCCGGCTGTACTGGACCGCGTTCGCCGTGCTGCTGGTGGTGCTCGCCTATGCGCTGTGGGTGCGCGGCCGCGACGGCGGCTGGCATGGGCGCCTGCGCGTTGCCGCCGGCCGGATGACCGGCCCCGCGTGGTCGGTGGCCGGTGCCGCGGGCGCGGTGCTGGTGGCGACGGGCGCGTGGATCTACTACAACACGCACGTCCTGAATGCGTACGTGTCACGGCACGACGGGCGGCAGCTGCAGGCGAACTACGAGCGCAAGTACAAGGCGCTGGACGGCGCACCGCAGCCGAAGATCACGGCGGCGGATGTGCGCGCCGACATCTTTCCGTACGAGCAGCGGGCGCGCATTGCCGGCACGCTGACGCTCGTCAACAAGACCGGCCAGCCTTTGGCCGACCTGTACGTGCACTACGCGCGCGGGGCGCGGCCACAGGCGATCGAATTCAGCGTTCCGGCGAAGCTCGTCGACGAAGTGCCGGCGATGCGCTGGCATCACTATGTGCTGGCGTCGCCGATGGCCCCTGGCGCCACCATCGCGTTCAGCTTCGACCTGGAGTACGGCGCTCTCGGGTTTCGCAACGACGGCGCCGACCCGATGGTGCTCGCCAACGGCACGTTCCTCAACCCGGGCCTGACACCGGAGACGGAGCTGATCCCGAGCTTCGGCTACGACTCCCACGCGGAACTGAGCTCCGACAGTGACCGGAAAAAATTCGGTTTCGCTCCAAAGCCGCGGTTGCCGGACCTGGACGATGAAGTGCAGCAACAGCAGAGCGCGCTGTCGCGCGACGCCGACTTCATCGCCTACAGCGCAGAGGTGTGCACGGCGGCCGACCAGTTGCCGCTTACGTCGGGATACGTGCAGCGCGACTGGACCGAGAACGGCCGTCGCTGCATCGCGTATAGGATGGACACGCCAATGGCGGCGATCTATCCATTCGTGTCGGCGCGCTACGCGGTGAAGAAGGACGTGTGGAAGGGGGAGGGCGGCGACGTGTCGATCGAGATCGACTATCACCCGGGTCACGAGTACAACGTCGACAGGATGATCGCGGGCGTGAAGGACTCGCTCGACTACTTCACGAAGAGCTTCGGACCCTACCAGCACCGGATCGTCCGCATCATCGAATTCCCGCGGTTCATGCGCAGCGGCGGGTTCGCCGAGTCGTTTCCCAACACGGTGCCGTTCAACGAGGCGATCGGCTTCACGGCGAAGGTCGACGACGACGACCCGAAGGACGTCGACTATCCGTACTTCGTCACCGCGCACGAGATCGCGCACCAGTGGTGGGCGCACCAGGAGGTGCCGGCGAACGTGCAGGGCGGCGCATTCATCACCGAGAGCCTGTCCGAGTACTCGGCGCTGATGGTGCTGAAGCACAAGTACGGCGATGCCAGGATGCGCCGCTTCCTCCGCTACGAGCTCGACCGCTATCTGCTCGGACGCGGCACCGAGCAGAAGGGCGAGCAGCCGCTGCTGCGCGCCGACGGCGCCGCCTATGTCCATTACCAGAAGGGCGCGCTGGCGCTGTACGCGCTGCAGGACGTTATCGGCGAGCAGGCGATGAACGACGCGCTGTCGGCGTTCGTCCATCGCTGGCGCTTCAAGGGGCCGCCATACGCAACGTCGCGCCACCTGCTCGTGGAACTGCGCCGCGTGACGCCGGCCGAACACCAGGGACTTATCGACGACTATATCGAGACGATCACGCTGTTCGACGACCGTGCGGTCAGCGCGCAGGCGCGCCGGAAGGCCGACGGCAAATACGACGTCGACATCGTCGTGCTGGCGCGCAAGATCCGCGCCGACGGCGCGGGCAACGAGCAGGACGCGCCGATGGACGCCGTCGTCGACATCGGAGTGCAGGATGCGAAGGGCAACTACCTGTTCCTGGAAAAGCGCCGGATCAAGTCCGGCGAGAACCGCTTTGCCGTTGAGGTGGCGGGCGAACCCGCGCGCGCCGGCATCGATCCGCTGAACAAGCTGATCGACCGCGATGCCAGCGACAACGTGGTGGCGGTGACGCGTCCGTGACCGTTGGTTGGTCCCGGCGCGGCGCGCGCCACAGGTGTCAACCGGCGACGACGCGGTTCTTCCCCGCAGTGTTCTTCGCGACGTGCAGCGCCTCGCTGGCGCGTTGCACGAGATGTGCCGGGTCGAGGTCGCGATGCGGATCGAACTGGACGACGCCGATGCAGACGGTGATCGCCAGGGGCCGTTCGTCGAGGCTGGTGGCCGGCGCGGCTTCCACGTGGCGTCGGATTCGCTCCGCCACGTGCATGGCGTCGGTGAGCGTCGCGGGCATCACGAGGCAGAACTCCTCGCCGCCATAGCGGGCCAGCCAATCCACGCTGCGAATGCTGACCGTCGCCATCTTCCCGATGTGGCGCAGCACGGCATCGCCTGTCGGATGACCGTGGGTGTTGTTGAACACCCGGAAGTCGTCGATGTCGATCAGCGCGATCGACAATGCGCCGCCGGTCCTGCGTGCCAATTCGAGTTCGCGGGGGATGCGCTCGTCGAAATAGCGGCGATTGTGCAGCTGGGTCAGCGCATCCTGATTGGCCTCGCGGCGAGCCTCTTCCACCAGTTGCCGGCCGAGGACGCTGATCATGTTCGCGAGGCGTTCCTTGGCGATGGCGGTGGACTGCGTGATGTCGCTCAAATCGAGCTTCCTGTCCTGGGTGGCCGCCAGTTGCGCGACATCGTCGTAGAGCACCAGATTGTTCCGGCCGATGGCCTTGGCCATGAACATCCCGTGGATCGCCTGATGTATGGCGGCATGTGCACCTACCCGGCCGTCGAGGAACGTCAGCCCGCCGCTGGCGGACAGGTTGGCGCTGCCGTCGGGCAACTCGAAGCTTGCGGCCGCCACACATGCACGAAAGCGCTCGGCGTCGGCCAAGGCCGCTTCCCGGCTTTCGCGCGCCAGCAGGCAGACGAACTCGTCGCCTTCGAGCTGGAACAGCAGGTCGCCAGGCGCTGCCACGCGGCGCAGGCGCAACGCGATTTCGCGTAGTACCCGATCGCCGCCGGCGACGCCGAATTGCTGGTTGATCGGCAGGAAGTGGTCGAGGTCGAAGAGCAGCAGTGCCTTGCCTTCCCCGAGCGCTGCATCGTCGTAGAACTGCCAGAAGGCGACGTTCAGCGTCGTGCGGTCCGGAAGCCGGGTGACCGGATTGCGGTGCCCGCGGCGCATCGCCAACTCTTCGACATCCTCGGCGCGCTGCGTCAGTCGCGAGAGCCTGTGTCCGAGCGCAGCCGGGGATTCGTCGGCGCGCGCGACTTCGTCCCCCGTCCGTGCCATCGCAAGTGCGTCGGCGGCCGCGTCGGCGGTCGCCGCGACGAGCACCGTCGGCCGAGTATCCGCCGCATAGGCGTGCGCGCACTCGCCGGAAGTCGCGAACGCCGACATGAACAGTACGCGCAGCTTCGCCTCATGGGCGTTCGTCGCGCCGGTCTGGCACCGAATGGCAACATAGCCCAGCGCGTGCAGCGCTGCGGCAAAAAGGGGCGGGACCGCAAATGTTTCCGGCGCAATCCAGGCAAGTGCCGTGGCGCTCATGACTTTCCGCGAAACCGGCGACGGGACGCGCGCAATGCGACCGGCACCGTGACCGCGGCCGGGTGCCATCGACAATGTCGCCGGAAAGCTATGGCCTGCCTCCCGTTCGCGCCGCCATCCAGTCGGCACGGACGAGACCGTAGACTTCCGCGTCGTGGTAGGCGCCCATCTGGAAGACGAGCCCGCGCACGACGCCTTCCGGCGCGAAGCCGCATTTGACCGCCACGGCGGCCGACGCACGGTTGCGCACGTCGCAGCTCCATTCGAGCCGATTGATCGGGTGATTCGCGAACAGGTTGTCGACCAGGAGCTGCAGTGCTGCCGTGCCATATCCCAGCCCGCGCGCCGCCGGGTCGAAGATACGCAGGCCGATCTCGCGGCCGGTGGAATACGGGCGTGTGAGGAAGTGAAAAATCGTGCCGACGAGGCTGTCGTTGACGTCGACGATGGCGAGCCGCGTGAAACGCTCCGACATGAAGCCGTGCTCGGCGAAGTCGTTGCGCATCTTTTGTGGCTCGATGAGGCGCGTCGGCATGAAGTCGCCGCGCGTCGCTGAATCGTTGGCGAGCGCGATGAACGCCTCGACTTCGTCGTGCCGGAACGGCCGGAGGCTGACGACGGGACCGCGAATCATTGCAGTGTCATTGCAGTGGTCGTACCCGGGAAGACGACCCGGCATGGTACTCCGGAACCGCCGCACCCGGACCCGGCATCGACGCGCATCCGCACCGCCGCGGCCGGCTGCTGGCGTTGGCCTATACTCGCGCCGTTACCCGCCGACGTTTGTCCCCTATGACGCGTTTTCGATGGTGTCTCTCCGTGCTGCTGGCGCTGGTTCCGCTGCCGCTGCTGGCCGCCGATGCGCCGGAGACGGCAAATCCCGCCGCGCTGGGCCTGTATTCGATTCGCGACGGCGATCTGCTCGGCTTCATCGACCGCAAGGGACAGGTCGTGCTGGCGCCGGAATACGCCGAATTGAAGGTCGGCGACGGCCTGGTGATGGCACGCAAGGGGAGCCGCGTCGCGTACTTCGATGCCACCGGCGCGATGGTGATCAAGCCGCAGGACAAGGCGACGCAGCCTTTCAGCGAGGGGCTCGTGCCGGTGCCCACCGGCAAGGGCATGGGCTATGCCGACAAGTCGCTCGCCGTGGTGATTGCCGGGCCGTACGCGCAGCCGCAGCCGTTCTCCGATGGCCTCGCCGCGGTTGCCGAGGCCGATGACTGGGGCGTGCCGAAGTTCGGGTACATCGACCGTTCGGGCAAGCTCGCGATCGCCGCGAAGTACGACAAGGCCGGACCCTTCGTCGACGGCGTCGCGCGCGTGGAGATCGACAAGCGCCCGCGTCTCATCGACCGCGCCGGCCGCGACATCACGCCGGCGGGCGTGGACTTCGTCGGCATCACGCGCGAAGGCCTGACGCGAGTCTGGATCGGCCGTGCGCAGGGGTTCGCCGACCGTTCCGGGGGCCTCGCCGTGCCCGTCGAATTCGACAGTGCACGCGAGTTCCAGGAGGGGCTGGCGGCCGTGTTCAGGAACCAGAAGTACGGCTACGTCGACCTGACGGGCAACATGAAGATCGCGCCGCGCTTCGAGCAGGCGGAATCGTTTTCCGACGGCCTGGCGCTGGTCCGCGAAGACGGCCGCTTCGCGTACATCGACCGCCACGGCCGTGTGGTGATCCGTCCGGATGTCGAGCGCGCGTTTCCGTTCTCCGACGGCCGCGCCGCGATCGTGAAGGACAAGAAGTACGGATTCATCGACCGCACCGGCCGCGTCGTATTGCCGCCGGTCTACTCGTATGCGCGGCCTTATGAAAACGGGCTGGCGTTCGTGCTCGACAAGGGCAGGTCGATGTACATCGACATCCAGGGCGCCATCGTGTGGAGCAAGCCTTGACGGGTCCATCCAGACCCTGCCGCGGCTTCACGATGATGGAGATTCTGGTCGCGGTGGCCATTGTCGCGATCCTCGCCACGCTCGCGGTGCCGTCGATGCACAACAGCATCGTCCGTGACGAGATCGTGAAGGCGGCGCCGCTCGCCGAGCTGGCCAAGAAACCGATCGCCGCCATGTGGGCGGCATCGAGTGAGTTCCCGGCGAACAACGCCGCCGCCGGGTTGCCTCCTGCCGGGAAGATCGTCAGCAACCACGTCACGTCGGTCGCCGTGCACGACGGTGCGATCCGGATCACCTTCGGCAACAACGCCAATGGCCTGATCGCGGGCAAGATCCTGACCATGCGCCCGGCGGTCGTCGAGGATACGCCGGTCGTGCCGGTCGCCTGGGTGTGCGGTCACGCGGCGACGCCGGCGAAGATGACCGTCGTC
The DNA here is from genome assembly GCA_039933655.1 of Betaproteobacteria bacterium. Lineage (GTDB taxonomy): Bacteria > Pseudomonadota > Gammaproteobacteria > Burkholderiales > Casimicrobiaceae > VBCG01. The sequence goes on from JBDTNR010000076.1 coordinate 8,101, forward strand.
GGCGTCGACGTGACCGACATCCCGGCGGCGATGCTGCCGTTCAATTGCCGCGCGCCATAGCGGCGCGCCGCGCATGCCGCAGGCCACGCGCCGATTCACGTCCTCAAGGAAACGCCCCGCAATGAAACTCACCGTCCTCGACCCCGGCCATTTCCACGCCGCGCTGCTGCAAAAATCGATGTACGACGGCATCGACGCCGACGTCCACGTGTACGCGCCGGCCGGGCCCGACCTCACCGACTACGTGCGCAAGATCGAAGGCTTCAACACGCGCGCGCAGGTGCCGACGCACTGGGACCTGCGTGCGCATGCCAGTCCCGATTTCCTCGATCGCTTCGCGGCGGAGCGTCGCGGCGACATCGTCGTCATTTCCGGCAACAATGCGCGCAAGACGGAGTATCTGACCCAGTCGGTGGCGGCGGGCTGTCATACGCTTGCCGACAAGCCGATGGCAATCGACGCGGCGGGTTTCGACGCCGTCGCCCGCGCTTTCGCACTGGCGCGGGAACAGGGCGTCCTGCTCTACGACATCATGACCGAGCGGCACGAGGTCACGACGATGCTGCAGAAGGCGTTCTCCGTGATCGAATCCGTGTTCGGTACGCTGGAGCGCGGCACGCCCGAACGGCCGGCCGTCTCCAAGGAGAGCGTCCACCATTTCTCGAAGTTCGTGTCCGGCGCACCGATCACGCGTCCGGCGTGGTTCTTCGACACCGCGCAGCAGGGCGAAGGGCTCGTCGACATCACGACGCACCTGGTCGATCTCGTGCAATGGGAGTGCCTTCCAGGCGAGATTCTCGACTACCGCACCGACGTGCGGCTCACCGGCGCGCGACGCTGGCCCACTGTCATCACGCCAGCGCAGTTCACGCAGGTGACGCAGGTCGCCGCGTTCCCGGCGTTCCTGCACAAGGACGTGGCGGCCGACGGCAATCTCCACGTGTACGCGAACGGAGAAATCGATTATGTGCTGCGCGGTATTCACGCGAAGGTGTCGGTGCTCTGGAACTTCGAAGCACCCGCCGGCGCGGGCGACACGCACTACTCGGTGCTGCGCGGGACGCGGGCGAGTCTCGTGATCCGGCAGGGCCTCGCCGAAAAGTACCAGCCGACGCTTTCCATCGAGCCGGTGGCGGGGACTGACCTGCGGGAATTCGCGAGCGCGCTGGCCGCTTCGCTGCCGCGCCTGCAGTTCGAATTTCCGGGCGTCGACGTCGAGCGAGGCGGCAACGGGTGGCAGGTGCTCGTACCGGCGTCGTATCACGTCGGGCACGAAGCGCACTTCGCCCAGGTGGCCCAAGAGTTCCTTAGGTATGTGAAGGCCGGCGCGCTTCCCGCGTGGGAAGAGCCCAACATGCTGGCGAAGTACTATACGACGACGCAGGCGCTGGCGCTCGCGCGCGGTGTGTCCTGAGCCGCAAGCGCACGCTCCGGTAGTCTTTCCGCGGCGCGCGCGGTAGCGGGCACGGCATCCTGCGCAGGATCCGATCGTCATGGCGCGCCGCGCGCACGGGGCTGGAATCGGAGGCCAGCCATCGCGGTGAACATCGTTGCGCTACTCCACCGGCTTCCTGCGCGTGGCCTTGGTTTGCCCGTGCTTGACCTTGCTGTCGACGCGCCGTCGCTGCGAGCCCTTCGTTGGCCGCGTCGGCCGCCGCACGCGTGGCACGTGTGCCGCCGAATCGACCATCTGCTGCAGCCGCGCCATCGCATCGGCCAGATTACGCTCCTGCGTCCGGTGGCTTTGCGCCTTGATGACCGCGACACCTGCGGGCGTGATCCGCTGGTCGCCGCTGGCTAGCAGCCGTGCCTTCACGGCCTCCGGCAGCGTCGATGCGTTGATGTCGAAGCGCAGGTGGATCGCCGACGACACCTTGTTCACGTTCTGGCCGCCAGCACCCTGCGCGCGGATGGCCGTCCAGCTAACCTCGTCGGCGGCGATGGCGATACCCGGCGACGCTGCTCCCTCGGCCATGCGATTGCGGCTCCCGTCGGCGCCTTCGCGCCCGCTGCCGGCGAGCTTACAGCAGGCCCGGTGCCGCCGGCAGTCATCCGGGGTTCCGGGGCGCGCTTAAACAAAGGCTTAAACAAAGGTATTGACCTAAGTAATTGAGCGGCGTTATCGTGTTGCGCATGGCCACTCCGTCGCTGCGGCTCGATTGCGTCTTTCACGCGCTGGCGGACCCGACGCGACGGGCGGTGCTCGTGCGCCTGGGAGACGGCCCCGTGGCCATGACCCAACTGGCGCAACCGTTCGCCATGGCGCTGCCGTCGTTCGCGCAGCACCTCGATGTGCTCGAAGATTGCGGTCTCGTCCACTCCCGCAAGGTCGGACGCGTCAGGACCTACCGGCTGGCGCCGCGGCCGCTCGAGGCAGCGGAACATTGGATCGTGCGGCAGCGCGCGCACTGGGAACGGCGTCTCGAACAACTCGACGACTACCTCGAAGCCTT
>JBDTNR010000077.1:0-10441 GCA_039933655.1 Betaproteobacteria bacterium
GGCCGCTCCAAGGCGCTCGCCCCCGTGGGGGGAAGGGCGCGCAGCGCCCGTCGGGGGGAGACTCCCCGGCGCAGTTCGCGAGCGACAACTGGGCGGGCATCTGCCCGGAAGCGTGGGCCGCGCTGGCCGCGGCCAATGGCGGGCACGCGCCAGCCTACGGCGGCGACGACTGGACGCAACGGGCCGTCGACGCCATTCGGCGCGTGTTCCAGACGCAATGCGACGTCTATTTCGTCTTCAACGGCACGGCGGCGAATTCGCTCGCGTTGTCCGCGCTGTGCCGCGGCACGGACGCGATCGTCTGCCATGCCAACGCGCACATCAATGTCGACGAATGCGGCGCGCCGGGATTCTTCAGCGGCGGCGCGAAACTCGTCACCGCCGACACGCCGCACGGCAAGCTGACGACTGAGGCCGTCGAGCGCCTGGCGCTCACGCCGCACGACGTGCATTCGGCGCGGCCGCGCGCGCTGTCGCTGACGCAGGCCACCGAGCTCGGCACGCTGTACACGCCGCTCGAAATGTGGGAGCTCGCCGAGTGTGCGCACAGGCTCGGGATGAAGGTGCACGTCGATGGCGCACGCTTCGCGAACGCCGTCGCGGCGATCGGCTGCGCGCCGGCGGACATCGCATGGCGCGCGGGCGTCGACGTGCTGTCGTTCGGCGGCACGAAGAACGGGATGCCGTTCGGCGAAGCCGTCGTCTTTTTCAATTCCAAGCTGGCCGAGGAGTTCGGACGGCGGCGGATGCAGGGCGGCCAGCTCGCGTCGAAGATGCGCTTCCTGGCCGCGCCGTGGCTCGGCGTGCTGGAGGACGACGCCTGGCTGCGCCACGCCTCGCATGCCAATGCGATGGCCAGGCGACTGGCGCGCGCGCTGGACGGGGTGCCGGGCATGCGCCTGCTCGCGCCCGTCGAAGCCAACGCCGTATTCATCGACATGCCGCTGGCGCTGATCGCCGCGTTGCGCGAGCGCGGCTGGCAATTCCACGAATTCGTCGGCGCCACCGGCGTGCGTCTGATGTGCGCGTGGGACACGCCGCCGGAGGTCGTCGATGTGCTGGTGGCCGACGTGCACGCCTGCCGGTCCGCAATCGCGGCGGACGCGCCGCCCGAACCGTAACGACGTCGATGGAGAGTCCATGAAGATCCGACATCTGGTGCTTGTCGCGACACTGGTCGCGCCGCTGCTCGCCGCCGCGCATCACGGCTGGAGCGAATACGATTCGACGAAGCCGATCACGCTCACCGGCACCATTGCCGAATCCGGGTATGAGCATCCACACGGCCATATCAGACTCAAGACGGCGGACAAGACGTGGACGGCGGTGCTCGCGCCGCCGTCGCGGATGGATAACCGTGGCCTGTCGAAGGACCTGCTGAAGACCGGCAACACGGCGACCGTCGAGGGCTATCCGAACAAGGGCATCGCCGACGAAATGCGCGCGGAGCGGATCACCATCGCGGGGAAGACCGTCGAGCTGCGATGACCACGGCCGTCCACGCGCTCGAGAGCTCGGGCCTCGGCCGGACGCTGCGCGAATCGCTGTGGGCGTACCCGGCGGTCGAGACGCTGCACATCATCGGGCTCGCGCTCGTCTACGGCTCGATCGTCATCGTCGACCTGCGGCTGCTGGGACTCTCGCGCGGCGTGTCCGTCGTGCGGCTGGCGCGCCACGCGTTGCCGTGGACTGTCGGCGCGTTCCTGTGTGTCGCCGCGACGGGGTTGCTGATGTTCACCGCGCACGCCGAGGATTTCCTTTCCAACCGGGTGTTCCTGCTGAAAATGGGCCTGATCCTGACGGCGGGGCTGAACGCCGGGCTGCTGCACGCCGGCGCCATGCGGACAGCGGCGCAATGGGATGCCGGATTGCCCCCGCCGCGCGTGCGGCTCGCCGCGGCGCTGTCGATCGTGCTGTGGACGTGCGTGATCGCCTGCGGCCGGCTGCTTGCGTACACGTGATCACTGACAGGAGACGACGATGCCGCTACGGGACGAAGTGACACTCGATGTCCTGAATCGCCGTTCCGATGGCCGGCTGCCGGGTCTCGTCGGCTTTCGCGTCGAAGCGCTGCGCGAAGGACTGCTGACGGCCGAACTCGACATCCGGCCGGAGTTGCTGGCGCCCAACGGCTTCCTGCACGCGGCGACGATCGTCGCGCTGGCCGACACCGCCTGCGGCTTCGGCTGCATCGCGCATCTGCCCGCGGGCGCCGAGAACTTCACCACCGTCGAGCTGAAGGCGAATTTCTTCAGCACGGCGCGGGAGGGAACGATCGTCACGCTCGCGCGCCCGGTGCATCTGGGCAACACCACGCAGGTATGGGACGCCGAAGTGATGCGCAAGGTCGACGGCCGGCAGATTGCGCTGTTCCGCTGCACGCAACTGGTCCTCTGGCCGAAGGCGTAGGAGCCTCGTCCGAAAGGCGCATCGCGCGCCGGCGCCGACCGGGGTAGCGTCCCGGGGGCGAGCGCGCCCCTTTGGCGCGCGTCGCATCAACGATGCGCTCGGTTCTCCGTTGTTCGCTGGTGGCATTCGCCGCCGGCGTTTGCGCGCTGCAGACCTGCGCCACGCTGCCGCCGCACGCGCTGGCGCTGGCCGTCGCCGCACTCGTCGTGGGTGTCGCGGCGCGGACGATCACGTGGCCGGCGCGCGGGCGGGGTGTGGAGTCCGCGCTATGCGTGGTCGCGTGCTTCGTCGCGGGCTTCGGGTATGCCGGGTGGCGCGCGCAGTTGCGGCTGGCGGATGCGCTGCCGAGCGCGTGGGAAGGCGAGGACATCCGCGTGGTCGGCGTCGTCGACAACCTGCCGGCGAACTCGGAACGGGGCGTGCGCTTCGCCTTCGCCGTCGAGCGCGTGCTGACGACGAAGGCGACGGTGCCGGCGCGCGTGTCGCTGGCGTGGTTCGTCCGTCCGCACATCGGCGACGGCGATGCGCTGCCCGCCGTCCGCGCGGGTGAACGCTGGCAGCTGACGGTGCGGCTCAAGCGACCGCACGGCAACGTCAACCCTGGCGGCTTCGATCTCGAGGCGTGGCTGCTGCAGCAGGGTCTGCGCGCGACAGGGTATGTGAACGGCGACGCCGCCAACGCGCGCTGCGATGCCTTCGCCGGCCGTGCGCGTGACTATGTGCAGCGCGCGCGCGAACACGTGCGCGACCGCATCGGGCGCGCGCTGCCCGACGCACCGTATGCGGGCGTGATCGTCGCGCTCGCGATCGGCGACCAGCGGGCGATCACCGAGGCGCAGTGGACGGTGTTCAACCGCACCGGGATCGGGCACCTGGTGTCCATCTCGGGATTGCACGTCACCGTCTTCGCCGCGTTCGCCGGCGGGCTCGCGTTCGCGCTTGCCCGCCGCAGCGCGAAGTTCACGTCGCGCTGGCCGGCGCGCAAGGCGGCGGCCGCCGTCGGCATGGCGGCGGCGGCCGCCTACGTCGCGCTGGCCGGCGCGGAAATTCCGGCACTGCGCACGCTCGCCATGCTCATGATCGCCGCCGTCGGCCTCTGGCTCGGGCGGCCCGGCAGCGCGGGCATCGTCTGGTTGTGGGCGCTCGCCGGCGTGCTGCTGTGGGACCCGTGGGCGCCGCTGACGCCGGGCTTCTGGCTGTCCTACGGGGCGGTGGCGTTGTTGTTGTACGCCTCCGTCGGGCGGCTGCATGCCACCCGTGCAGCGGGGTATCGGCAACGTGTCGTCCGGGTGCTGCGCGAGGGCGCGCACGCGCAATGGGTCGTTACGCTGGGGCTCGCGCCACTGACGCTCGCGCTGTTCCAGCAGGTGTCGCTGATCGCACCGGTGGCCAACGCCGTGGCCATTCCCGCCGTCACGCTGATCGTCGTGCCACTCGCGCTCACCGGCATCGTGATTCCATACGGTGGGTTCTTCGTACTCGCCCACGCGGCGCTGGCGCCGCTCATGCATGGGCTCGAGTGGCTGGCGGCGTTGCCGGACGCGACGTGGCAGCAGCACGCGCCGCCGGCATGGGCCGTCACCGCCGGCTGCATCGGGGCACTGTGGCTGCTCGCGCCGCGCGGCGTACCCGGCCGCGCTATCGGGGCGCTGTGGCTCGTTCCGCTGTTCGTCGCGCGGCCCGTGGCGGTGCCCGAAGGCGCGTTTCGGCTCACGGTGCTCGACGTCGGGCAGGGATTGGCGGCGGTCGTCGAAACGCGCCGCTACACGCTCGTCTACGACGCGGGTCCGCGCTTCACCGATACCGCCGATGCCGGCGGCCGCATCGTCGCGCCCTTCCTGCGCGCGTCCGGACTGCGCCGCGTCGACGGGTTGATCGTCAGTCACCAGGACCTCGATCACGCGGGCGGCGCGCTGTCGCTCATTCGCGCCACGCCCGTGGGCTGGCTCGCGTCGTCGCTGCCCGCCGACCATCCGGTGGTGGCGGCGGCGCGGGACCGGGATGCCGTCACCGCCTGCATCGCCGGCCAGCAGTGGAACTGGGACGGCGTGCGCTTCACGATACTGCATCCGACGGCGGTCGAATACGGCGATCCGTACTCGAAGACCAACGACCGCTCGTGCGTACTGCGCATCGACGGATGGCACGGCTCCGCGCTGATCGCCGGCGACATCGAGACGAAATCGGAAGCGGCGCTGCTGCGCGCACGCCGCGAGCAGCTGCGTGCGGATGTCCTGGTCGTTCCGCACCATGGGTCGCGGACGTCGTCGACGGTGGCGTTCATTCGCGCGGTGGCCCCCGCCGTCGCCGTCATCAGTGCCGGTTACCGGAACCGCTTCGGTCATCCGCGGCCGGACATCGTCGCGCGCTACACGAACAACGACGTCCACGTGATGCGCACCGACGTCGAGGGTGCCGTCGCATTCACGTTCGACGGAACGGTGCCGCCCGCCGCGATTTCGGCGCGTGCGCAACGGGCGCGCTACTGGCTGGACGCGCCCGTTGCTGAAGGACCGCCGCGCGATTGAACTGCTAGACTCGCGCGATGCAGCGGCACATTTTTTCCTCGTTCGCGCGCCGCGCCGCGTTGTGCATATTGGGGGCACTCGCATGCGGTACGGCGCTTGCGCAGGACAGGGCGGACAAGCCGGCGGAATTGAAGCTCTCGGTCGCGCAATCGGCGGCCTTTCCGCTCGGCAAGGCGGCCGAACGCTGGGCGCAGCTCGTCAACGAGAATGCCGCCGGAGGCTTCGACATCAAGCCCTATCCCGGCGCCGTGCTCGCCGGACGCGACCCGCTGCGCGAGTTCGGCGCGTTGCGCGACGGGGCGGCGGATCTGGCGGTCGGCTCGGCATTGGCGTGGTCGGCACAGTTGCCGCAGTTCGGCGTGTACGCGCTGCCGTGGCTCGCTCCCGGGCCGCGCGCACAGGAAGCCCTCGCGGCGGACGCCACGGTGCGGGACGGCGTCGCGGCGCGGGCCGCGCTCGCGGGCGTGGTGGTGCTCGCCATCGCACCGCTCGGCGACCGCACGCTGGCGACCGTCAAGGGCGCCGTGCGCATCCCGGCGGACCTGACCGGCCTGCGGCTGCGCGTCGTGGCGAATCAGCTGGTGATCGAAACGCTCGCCACACTCGGTGCATCGCCGCAGTCGATGAGCTTCGCCGCTGCGCAGGCCGCGTTTGCGGGCGGCACGCTGGACGGCCAGGAGGCGCCCGCATCGACGCTGGCCGCAACGAGGATCGCCGCCAGCGGGCAGAAATTCGTCACCCGCTGGGGCGCTTTCAACGACGTGCTGGTGTTTGCCGTGCGGCGCGCATTGTGGGACGGGTGGACCGATGCGCAGCGTTCGCTGGTGCGCGCGGCGGCCATGGACGCTGCGCGCGAGGCCCGCGCGCTGGCGCGGGAGGATGCGGCGCTGGCGGAATTGACGAAGCAGGGCGTGACGCTCGTGCGGCTGACACCGGCCCAGCATGCCGCGCTGCGCGCGGCCGCACTGTCGGTATGGACGAAGTGGTCGGGCATGATCGGCGCCGAAATCGTGCAGGCCGCGGAAGCGGCCGTGGCGGCAGCGGCCGCCCCCGCCCCGGCGCCCGCGAACTAGCCGTGGCCACTGCGGTCCTGCTCGCCGACAGCGTCACGCGGCTCGACGCGGCCCACGCGGGCGGGGTCGTCGTCACCGGGTCGCACGGCGGCCTGATCGCGGCGGCGTACGCCGCCCACGCGCGCGTCCGCGCCGTCGTATTCAACGATGCGGGGTGCGGCCTCGACAACGCCGGCGTTGCGGGAGTCCTTGCGCTCGAACGCTTAGGCATCGCGGCAGCGGCCGTCGCGCATGATTCGGCGCGCATCGGCGACGCCGCCGATACGCTGGCGTCGGGCGTCGTCAGCGTGTGCAACTTCGCGGCGGCGGCGTGCGGCATCGCGGCGGGCATGGCGTGCCACGATGCCGCGCGCCTCCTGTGCGCCGCGCCATGGCGCGAGGCTACGGTCCACGCCATGGCGGAATCGCGAATCGAATTGGCGCCGCGGGAGACCGGCCGCGCGCCGGTGTGGGGCCTCGATTCGATCGGTCTCGTCGAAGCGCACGACGCCGGTGCCGTTCTCGTGATCGGTTCGCACGGTGCGCTGCATGGCGGCGATCCCGCCAGCGCGCTCGGAGTCGCAGCGCGCGCCGCCTTCTTCCACGATGCCGGCCGCGGCAAGCAGGACGCCGGCGTATCGCGATTGCCGGTCCTGGCCGCGCGCGGAATGCCGGCGGCAACCGTCGACTCTGCTTCGGCCCGCATCGGCGACGCGTGGTCGCTGTGGGCGACGGGGCGCCTGTCCGTCATCAACGAGCGCGCGGCGGCGCGATTGGTTCTTCCCGGAATGTCCGTGCAGGACGCCGCGGAAATGCTGCGCGGACCTAGCTGACGAAACGGCCCACGCGCACGGCCGTCTCGCCTTTTCTCGGACGCCGGGTGGGCATGACCAGCACGGCGTTGTCGTAGGGCGTGAAGACATCGGTGTCGCCGTCGCGGGCGAGCAGCGTGCCGCCCCTGGCGATGACCGCGAGCCCATCGACCGGCTGCACGAACGTGAAGTGGTCGGTGGTGATCGTCACGACCTCGGTGATCTCGATGGCGCGCTGCGCCGGCAACGGCGCCGGGTCGAGATGCGCGTCCAGAAACGCCCCGTCGACCATGCCGAAATGGCGCAGGAAGCGCAGCGCCGACTGTTTGGCGACGGTGGGTGCCGACTGCTCCCAGTGCTGGCCGCATTCGATCAGCAAGGCATTGCGTGGGTCCGCCGCGTCGTCGAACGCCGCATAGTCGCGCAGCCGCCTGCCCGCCGCGTGACCCGGATCGATGACGATGTGCTGCGGGATGCCGACCGCCTGCGCGAGTTCCACGCCTTTTTTCTGGCGCCCGGCGAGCGCGAGTGGCGGGCACGGGTCGGTCATCGAGTGCAGATCGAGCAGGTAATCCGTCTCGTCGTAGACCGGACGCAGCGCGCGGGCTCGCGCCAGGTCGCGCGTCCGCCGGCTGCCGTCGAGCACGTCGCTCGTCCACAGCCGGTTGAAGTCCTCGTCCATGCAACGCGAAGCGAAGGGGTCGGCGGCGTCGAACGCGCGGAACGCATCGATGTTGGCGAACGTCAGCGTCAGCGTGCCGCGGAGCGGCCGCACGCTCTCGCGCAGCAGCCAGTCATTGGCGATGGCGCCGCACACCTCGTTGCCGTGGGTGAGCGCCTGGATCGTCACGCGCGGTCCGGGGCGCTCCGCAGTGAACCGCCAGACATACGGAATACCCGTATTGCCGGCCTGCCAGCGATCGAGATCCGGGAATTCGACCTCGATGGCTGGCGTGACCTTCGCGGTTGCGGTCATCCAGCGACGTGATCGACGAGGCGACGCATGAAGGCCTCGCACTTGGCGACCTGGTCGACGGTCACCCATTCGTTGGGCTGGTGCGCCTGCGCGATGTGGCCGGGGCCGCAGATGATCGTCGGCACGTTGGCGCCATGGAACAGCGAGGCCTCGGTGCCGAACGATACCTTTGCCGCTTCGTGCGTGCCGTTGCAGGCGTGGCCCAGCGTCGTGATGTCGCTGCCGTCGTGCGTGTCGAAGCCGGGGAGCGTCGACAGGGCGTCGAACTCGATATAGGTCGTGGCGTCGACGGCATGCATCTGCGGCAGGAAACGCGCGGCGAAGTCGCGGACGTCGGCGAAGAAGCTGTCCGGATCGTCGAACGGCAGGTGGCGGATCTCGAAGTCGAACGAACAGTCGCGCGGGACGATGTTGAGCGCCGTGCCGCCGTGGATTATGCCGACGTGCGCCGTCGTAAACGGCACGTCGTAGGCGCTGTCCTTGCGCCCGGCATCGCGGAACGCCCGCGCCCGCTCGGCGATGTACGCGACGATCGCGCAGGCGATCTGCACGGCGTTGACCCCGAGCGGCGTCAGCGACGAATGCGCTTCGAAGCCGCGCACGCGGCAGCGCCAGCTCTTCTTGCCCTTGTGGGCGACAACGAGCTCCATGCCGGTTGGCTCGCCGACGATGCAGCCGGCCGGGCGCACGCCGCGGGCGACGATGTCGGCGATCAGCCGGCGCACGCCGATGCAGCCGATCTCCTCGTCGTACGACAGCGCGAAATGGATCGGTTTCGCAAGCCCGCACCGCAGGAACTCCGGCACGAACGTCAACCCGACGGCGGAAAAGCTCTTCATGTCGGTGACGCCGCGGCCGTAGAGCCGGTCGTCCTTGATGGCGACCTGGAACGGATCGGTGTCCCACGGCTGGCCATCCACGGGAACGACGTCGGTATGGCCGGACAGCACGATGCCGCCGGTCGTCGCATTGCCGTCGCGCGCCGGAAGCGTGGCGAACAGGTTGGCTTTGCGGCGGTCGTCGTCGAAGGTCAACGTGCTGGCGACGCCATGGGACATGAGGTAACCGCGCACCCAGTCGATCAGCGCGAGGTTGGAATCGCGGCTGGTCGTGTCGAAGCCGACGAGGGTGCGAATCAGCGGAAGCGAGGCGAGGTCTTCGGCGCGCGCGGCGGGACGGACCTCCGCCAGAGTGGCGGGAGCGTTCATGGCGGACCTTCGATGTCGCAAAGAGGAAGGATAGCACCGGATACGCTTGGTCAATCGCGCACTGCCGGCATCACCACGGATTCAACGCCACCAAGTGCAACAGCGCCCCCGTCCCGGAAGGACGGCGGCGCTGTCGATGCGCGATTGCGTATCGCTGATCAGACGCGGGGCTCGCCCTTGCCGTTGACGAGGATCGTCGGTCCCGGTGGCGCGGTCGTCTGCACGCGATGCTGGATGCCGCGGAAGTCGTACGTCACGTCCCAGTAATCGGGACGGGAGGACACGGGCCCCGACGCGCAACGCTGGACGTTCTGCGTCGTTACCTGCTGTCCGCCCGAGCCGCGGCCGACGTTCGCACCCACGACGGCGCCGCCGACCGCACCCACGCCGGTCGCGACATCCTGCCCGCGGCCACCGCCGATCTGGTGCCCGAGAACCCCGCCCAGCACGCCGCCGATGATGGCGCCCGGGATGTTGACGTCAGGCGAACTCGTGACCACCTGCTGTTGCTCGACCCAGCAACGTTGTTGCGGAGGGCCGACGATCGCGCGCACCGATGTCACCTGCGCCTCGTACGTGCGCTCGTTCTTGCGCTTGCGGTAATCGTAGCCCGACGGCGAGTAGAACTCGCGCCCGTTGCCGTACTCGGGGCTGTTCACCGGCCGCACCGACGACACGCTGTTGTTGAGGCCGAGGGCGTTCAACGAGCCGTAGCTGCCCGGACGCAGGATCACGCATTGCCCTTCGAACCGGGCGTTCTCGCAGGCCTCCCACACGCCTCGCTTCACCACGACGGACGAAGCACGATCGTTGAAGCCGAAACGCTCGAAGTTGCCGATCTGCTTGTCGGCCGTGAACGAGCGGCCTTCAAAGCCCGGTCGTTCGAAGAAGGTCACCTGCGCCGACGCCTGCATGGTCACCGCAATTGCCGCGGCACCCAATGCCAGTTTGAACTTGGACTTCATGTTGCTCTCCTTGTAGCTTCGAAAAAAACCGCACGCACAGGTTGGCATGGACCACACTGTCGATCCACCCATGCGAGACTTGATGTGGCGTAGGAACCGCGCGCCGCTCGCTGTAGGACATCCTGATTGCATGTCTGCGAATGCAGACAGCCGAGACGACAACGGCGCCGTTCCGGCGCCGTTACGACGGACTCCTGGACGATGTCAGTAGCCGTAGTAGCGCGGCGCGACGGGATAACGTACCGGGGCGTAGCGCGGGGCGACGACTACCGGCGGCGCATACACGACAGCACGCGGCGCGTAGTAGGGGTACCGGGCCGGCGCCACGACAGGGGCATACCAAGCGCGGTACGCGACCGGGGGCGCGACGACCACGGGCCGGTAATGGGGCCGGTAGTAGGGGCGGTACGGCACGTTGTAATACGGGCGTCCGACATAGCCGCCGTAGCCGCCGTAGCCGCCGTAGCCGCCGTAGCCGCCGTAGCCGCCGT
>JBDTNR010000078.1:0-10316 GCA_039933655.1 Betaproteobacteria bacterium
GCTGCGCTGCCCCCACGGGGGGCGCAATTCGCGCCTTGGGACGGCCCGGCGTCGCCAATGACGACCCCCACGCTTGCAGCTTTCGCCGCTGCGCTGCCCCCACGGGGGGCGCAATTCGCGCCTTGGGACGGCCCGGCGTCGCCAATGACGACCCCCACGCTTGCAGCTTTCGCCGCTGCGCTGCCCCCACGGGGGGCGCAATTCGCGCCTTGGGACGGCCCGGCGTCGCCAATGACGACCCCCACGCTTGCAGCTTTCGCCGCTGCGCTGCCCCCACGGGGGGCGCAATTCGCGCCTTGGGACGGCCCGGCGTCGCTCATCGGATGCGCGCGCCGGTGGCTGTGTCGAACAGGAACACACGCTCCGGATCCGCGGTCAGGTGGATGGTCTCACCCACTTCGAAGCGCAGTTCGTGTGGCATGCGCGCGATGATCGTGTCCGCGCCGTGACCCACGTGAATCAGCGTGTCGGCCCCCAACTGCTCGACCATTTCCACGGGTCCGGACAGCAACGCATCCGCGGACGTCGCCGGCCGCAGGTGCTCGGGCCGCAGTCCCACCATGACGGCCGCGCCGGCAAGCGCGCCGCCGACCGCGGCGACGAGTGAGCCGCCCGCGAGCAACGCGAAACGCGCGCCGCCCTCGGCCCTCGCCGGCAGGAAGTTCATTGCCGGCGAGCCGATGAAGCCGGCAACGAACAGGGTGGCAGGATTCTCGTAGACCTCCATCGGCGTGCCGATCTGCTCGGCGCAGCCGGCGTTCATCACGATCATCCGTTGCGCGAGCGTCATCGCCTCGACCTGGTCGTGGGTGACGTAGAGGCTCGTCGTCGACAGCCGCCGGTGCAGCTTCTGGATCTCGAAGCGCATCTGCACGCGCAGCTTGGCGTCCAGGTTCGACAACGGCTCGTCGAACAGGAACACCGCGGGCTCGCGGACGATGGCGCGGCCCATCGCCACCCGCTGGCGCTGTCCACCGGAAAGCTGCCGCGGCTTGCGTTCGAGCAGCGACCCCAATTCGAGGATCTCCGCCGCGCGCCCGACGCGTGCCTTGACGTCGTCCTTCTTGAACCTGCGAATCTTGAGCCCGTAGGCCATGTTGTCGAACACGCTCATGTGCGGATAGAGCGCGTAGTTCTGGAACACCATCGCGATGTCGCGGTCCTTGGGCTCCAGCTTGTTGACCACGCGGTCGCCGATCACGATCTCGCCGGAGGTGATGGCCTCGAGCCCGGCCACCATTCGCAACAGCGTCGACTTGCCGCAGCCCGACGGGCCGACGATGACAACGAATTCGCCGTCTATCACGTCGGCGGTCACGCCGTGTATCACCTCGAGGTTACCGTAGGTCTTGCGGACGTCGTGAAATTCGACTTTCGCCATGGTCAGAACACCCAGAACACGATGTAGGCGGCGGCGACCAGCATCGTGGTCAACGCAACGAGAAAGACCCAGTCTATGATGCGCCCGAGCGACCACGCGCGCCGCAGCGATCGGGTGCGCAGCGCCCACAGGATCAGGTAGACGCAGCAGACGAACAGGAAGGCAGCTACCGCGATGACCTCGTCCGCAAGGGTTCTGTAGGTTGCCTCCGGCGTCCCGTACTCCATGAGGCCCAGCGCCGCCATGCACAGGCCGGCCAGTGATGCCGTCACCGACAGCAGTCGGAGCAGGACGTCGCGGTCACGCGCGACGTCCCGGGCGATCTGCGGATCGTCGGCGGCGGGGATCTTGTACATCACTTCGCTATTTCTCGGTATCCACGAGACCCTTGACGAACCACTTCTGCATCAGCAGCACCACCAGCGCGGGCGGCAGCATCGTCAGCATCGCCGTCGCCATGATCAGGTTCCATTCGTTGGCCGCGTCGCTTCCGACGATCATCCGCTTGATGCCGATCACCGCGGTATACATCGACTCGTCGCCGGTGATGAGCAGTGGCCAAAGGTACTGGTTCCAGCCGTATATGAACTGAATCACGAACAGCGCCGCGATGCTCGTCTTCGAAAGCGGCAGCACCACATCCCAGAAGAAGCGCATCGGCCCGGCGCCGTCGACGCGTGCGGCTTCGGCGAGCTCGTCGGGAATCGTCATGAAGAACTGCCGGAACAGGAACGTGGCTGTAGCCGATGCGATCAGCGGCAACGTCAGGCCGACGTAGGAATTGAGCATGTTGAGGTCGGACACCACCTTGAATGTCGGAATGATGCGCACCTCGACCGGCAGCATGAGGGTGACGAAGATCATCCAGAAGAAGAACATGCGCAGCGGGAAGCGGAAGTAGACGATGGCGAACGAGGCGATGATGGAGATCGCAATCTTGCCGATCGCGATCCCCAGCGCCATCACGGTGCTGTTGAAAAGCATCGTTGACACGGCGGCCTTGGAGCCCGTGTTCGAGCCGGCGGTCAGCACCTGCGAGTAGTTCGCCATGAACTGGTCGCCCGGCAGCAGCGGCATCGGCACCGACATGATCTCCTCGAGCGTCAGCGTGGATGCGACGAACGTGACATAGACCGGAAATGCAATCAGCAGTATGCCGAGGATCAGCACGGCGTGCGAAGCGAAGGTCAGCAGGGGCCTGTTCTCTACCATCGCGCGCTCATCAGTAGTTGACTTTTCTCTCGACAAAGCGGAACTGCACCACCGTGAGCACGATGACGATGAACATCAGGATCACGGACTGCGCCGACGAGCCACCGAGGTCCGCCGCCTTGACGCCGTCGTGATAGACCTTGTACACGAGGATCTGCGTGGAAGTGCCCGGCCCACCCTGCGTGGTCGCGTCGATGATGCCGAAAGTGCCGAAGAACGCGTACACGACGTTCACCACAAGCAGGAAAAACGCCGTCGGTGAAAGCAGCGGGACGACGATCGTCCAGAAGCGTCGCCCCGGTCCGGCACCATCGATCGCCGCGGCCTCGAGCAGCGACTTCGGGATTGATTGCAGGCCGGCAAGGAAGAACAGGAAGTTGTAGCTGATCTGGTTCCATACTGCGGCCATCACTACCAGCAGCATTGCCTGGTTGCCATTAATGATCCAGTTCCAGTCGACACCCAGGCCCTTCAGGACGTAGGTGACGATGCCGATCGATGGGGCGAACAGGAACGAATACAACACGCCGGCAATCGCGGGCGCCACGGCGTAGGGCCAGATCAGCAGAGTTTTGTAGCCAACCGCGGCGCGCACTACGCGATCGGCCATGGCGGCGAGAAGAAGTGCGATCGCGATGCCAATGCCCGCGACAAGCACGCTGAAGATCGCCGTGACCCGGAACGAGTTCAGGTAGTTGGAGTCGTTGAACAGGTGGGCAAAGTTCTGCAGGCCGACGAATTGCGTCTTCAGCCCGAACGCGTCCTGCAGCTGAAACGAGTACCACACGGCCTGTGTCGCAGGCCAGAAGAAGAATACGACGGTGATCACCAACTGCGGCGCAACCAGCGCGTAGGGCAACCACGCCGAACGGAAAACGACGCGCTTTTCCATGGAAAGGAAAGGGCGCCGCGGCGCCCCTTCCGATCAGCTGATTATTTGTTCGCTGCCTCGAACTGGCGCAGGATCTCGTTGCCGCGGCGCACGGCGTCGTCGAGTGCGGCCTTGGGCTCCTTCTTGCCCGAGAATGCGTTCTCGAGCTCCTCCTCGATCACCGTCCGCCCCTGGACGAAGTTGCCGAAGCGCAGTCCCTTGGAGTTCGCGGTCGGCGCCTTGTTGGTGAGTTCCTTCACCGGCATGTCCGCGCCCGGATTCTTGTCGTAGAACCCGGACTTGCGGGTCAGGTCGTACGACGCCTGCGTGATCGGCACGTAACCGGTCGTCGTGTGCCATTCCATCTGGATCTCGGGCTGCGACAGGAACGCCATGAACTTGGCCACACCCTTGTACTCGTCGGGCTTCTTGCCGCCCATCACCCAGACCGAAGCGCCGCCGATGATGGAATTCTGCGGAGCGCCCGCCACATCGTCGTGGTACGGAATGAAATTGATCGACCAGTCGAACTTGGCCGCCTTCTTGATCCCCGCCTGGGCGCCCGCGCTGCCGCTGAACATCGCGCATTCGCCGCTGGAGAACTTGGCGTCACCCTGGTTGGTCCGGCCGGCATAGGTGAACTGCCCCTTCTTCGACATATCGGCAAGCATGGTGATATGGCGGACGTGCAGCGGTGAGTTGATGGTGAACTCCGTGTCCAGCCCCGCCATGCCGTTCTGCTTGGTCCCGATGGGGACGTTGTGCCAGGCGCTGAAGTTCTCGATGTGCATCCACGAAGGCCAGCTGGTCGTGTAGACGCATTCCTGGCCCGAGGCCTTGAGCTTCTCTGCCGCGGCGAGTACTTCCTTCCAGGTGCGCGGCGCCTTGTTCGGGTCCAGTCCGGCCTTCTTGAACGCGTCCTTGTTGATGTAGAACATCACCGTCGAACTGTTGAAGGGGAACGACAGCATGTTGCCCTGCATGTCGGTGTAGTAGCCCGTCACCGTGGGCAGGTAGGCCTTCGGGTCGAACGGCTCCTTGGCGTTCGCCATCACGGTCGCGACCGGCACGATCGCACCCTTGGCGGCCATCATCGTGGCAGTGCCGACCTCGAACACCTGCAGCAGGTGCGGCGCATTCCCGGCGCGGAACGCCGCGATCGCGGCGGTCATCGATTCCGGATAGGTGCCCTTGAACGTGGGGACGATCTTGTACTCCTTCTGGCTGGCATTGAACTTGTTGGCCAGGCCATTCAGCGCCTCGCCCAGCGCGCCGCCCATCGCGTGCCACCACTGGATCTCGACCTGGGCCTGCGCCGCAGCGCTGCCGGCGGAAAGCGCGGCGACGAGGGCCACGCGCACGAATCGTTGGTAAAGACGGGTCATGGAATCCTCCTGAGTCGGCAGCTGGGGAGCTTGCCTTGTTGTGACTGCGATTCTATTGCAAATGTGACCGCTTTCACAAAAAACGTCGCAACCCGACCGGTGCCGCCCGCCGCGGGACCCTGCGGGCAGCGAGCGCTCAGTCGGCCCTGCCCGCACTCGGCAGCGCGACTCCATGGTGTCCGGCGGGCAGCGGCGGCGGCGCCGTCACGTCGATGCCGTGGGCCTCGACATGGGCCTTGCCCGCCAGCAGCGTGTAGGCCACCGGCACGACGAACAACGTCAGTAAGGTCCCGAACGACATGCCGCCGACGATCACCCAGCCGATCTGCGTCCGCGACTCGGCGCCGGCGCCCGTGGCCAGCGCCAGCGGCACCGAGCCCAGCACCATCGCGCCGGTCGTCATCAGGATGGGCCGCAGACGCAGCGTGGCCGAGTCGATGACGGCCGACATCATGTCCTCACCCTTCGCGCGCAGCTGGTTCGTAAACTCGACAATCAGGATGCCGTGCTTGGTGATGAGCCCGACCAGCGTGATCAGCCCCACCTGGCTGTAGATGTTGAGCGTGCCGCCGGTCAGCCACAGCGCGAACAGGGCGCCCGTCATCGACAGCGGCACCGACAGCATGATGACGAACGGCGCGACGAAGCTCTCGAATTGTGCCGACAGCACGAGGTAGATGAACAGCAGCGCCAGCACGAACACGAAATAGATCTCGCTGCCGGACGCGCGGAACTCGCGCGACTGGCCGTCGAGGCTCGTCTGCGCGACGCCGGCGAGCGTCGCCTTCGCGACGGCGTCGAACGCCTTCAGCGCATCGTCGATCGTGTAGCCCGGCGCCAGCGTACCTGTCACCTTGACCGACCGCAGTCGCTGGAAGTGATTGAGCGATTGCGGCGCCACGCCTTCCCTGACGTCGACGAGGTTGGCGAGCTGCACCATGCTGCCGTCGCGGGCGCGCACATAAATCTCGCTGATGTCGGCGGGCGTCGTGCGATCGAGCGGCGCGACCTGCACGATGACGTCGTACTGCTCGCCGTCGCGCTTGAAGCGCGTCACCTGGCGGCCGCCCAGCATCGTCTCGAGCGTGCGGCCCATCGTGTCGACGTTGACCCCGACGTCGCCCAGCTTGTCGCGGTTCAGATTGACGCGGACCTCCGGCGTGTTGAGCCGCAGGTCGATCTGCAGGTTCTGCACGCCGGGCACCTTGCGCGCCTCGTCTAAGAAGCGATCGACGAGCCGCTGCAGCTCGGCGTACGGCACCTGCGCCATGATCACGTACTCGATCGGCGTCGAGCGAAAGCTCTGCCCGAGCGACGGCGGGTTGATCGGAAACGCGAGCGCGCCCGGGATCGACGCGAACTTGGGACGGAGTTCGTCGGCGATCTGCTGCTGCGTCTTGGTCCGCTCCTCCCAGGACTTCAACCGCAGAACGGCGTTGCCGTCGACGACGGTCGGGAAGCCCGAGATCGCCGTGTACGCGTACGCCTCGGGCACCTTGCTGTAGAACTCCTCGATGGGCTTCAACTGGTCGGACGTGTATTGCGGCGTGGAACCTTGCGGAGCGGAGACCAGGCCGAAGACGACGCCGCGGTCCTCGG
This sequence comes from Betaproteobacteria bacterium, assembly GCA_039933655.1. Classification (GTDB taxonomy): domain Bacteria; phylum Pseudomonadota; class Gammaproteobacteria; order Burkholderiales; family Casimicrobiaceae; genus VBCG01. Next base: position 6,449 of record JBDTNR010000078.1, read on the forward strand.
TTGGCGAGAGTTCCGACTTGAGCGTCATGAACAGCGTGGCGCCGGCTGCCAGCGTCAGCAGCCAGCCGATCACCACCACCCAGCGCGCATGCAGCGCCGCGGACAGCAGCCAGCGATAGCCGCCGGTGAACGCGTCGAAACCCGCTTCGATCTTGTTGTAGAGCCACGAGTGCTTCGTCTGGTGCTTGAGCAGCAGCGAGCACATCATCGGCGTGAGCGTCAGTGCCATGAACCCGGACACCATCACCGCGCCGGCGAGCGTCAGCGCGAATTCGATGAAGAGGCGACCCGTGCGGCCGGTGGCAAAGGCGAGCGGCGCGAACACCGACGCCAGCGTCAGCGTCATCGCGATCACGGCGAAGGCGATCTCCTTCGACCCCTGCATCGCCGCTTCCAGCCGCGGCATGCCCTCCTCGATGTGGCGGAAGATGTTCTCGAGCACGACGATCGCGTCGTCGACGACGAGACCGATCGCCAGCACCATCGCCAGCAGCGTCAGCGTGTTGATCGTGAACCCGAACGCGTACATGAGGCCAAACGCGCCGATCAGCGACACCGGGATGGTGACGATCGGGATGATCGTGGCGCGCAGGCTGCGCAGGAAGAAGAAGATGACGAGCACGACGAGCAGGATCGCCTCGATGATCGTCTCGAACACGGACGAAATCGAGCGGTCGATGAACACCGACGTGTCGTAGGCGACGATCAGCTTCATGCCGGGCGGCAGGTTCTCGTTGATCTTGACGACTTCCGCGCGCACGCCCTGCGACAGCTCGAGCGGATTGGCGACGGCCTGCTTGATGACGCCGATGTTGAGCGACGGCTTGCCGTTGTAGCGGGAGATCACGCGCTCGTCGAGCGCGCCCACGGCCACCGTGCCCACGTCCTTGATGCGCACCGGATAGCCGCCCACGTTGGCGATGATGATCTGGGCGAACTGCTCGGGTGTCTGCAGGTCTGTTTCGGCGACGACGGTGAACTCGCGCGACGTCGATTCAATGCGGCCCGCCGGGATCTCCGCGTTCTGGCGGCGGATCGCGTCCTCGACGTCCTGCACGGTGAGCCGGTAGCCGGCGAGGCGCGTGCGGTCGATGTTGATGCGCATCGACACCTGCCGTTCGCCAAAGATCCGCACGTCGGCCGCACCGGGCAGCACCGACAGCCGCGGCTTGATGTAGCGGGCGACGTAGTCGGACGCCTCGAGCGGCGTCTGCGAGCCGGCCTCCACCGCGATGTAAATGATCGGGTTCGAGTCCGCCTCGACCTTGGCGATCACCGGCTCGTCCACGGCGTCCGGAAGCTTGGCGCGCACGCGCGACACCTTGTCGCGGACATCGGCGGCGGCGGAGTCGGGACTGCGCGTGAGGCGGAAGCGCACGTTGATCTGGCTGCGCTCGGAGCGGCTCTGCGACGTCATGATCTCGACGCCCTCGATGCCCGACAGCGAATCTTCGAGGACCTTCGTGACCTGCGACTCGACGACTTCGGCCGACGCGCCGCGGTACGTGGTGCTGACGCTGACGACGGGTTCGTCGATCCGCGGATACTCGCGCACCGACAGCCGCTGATACGAGATCAGGCCGATCAGCAGGATGATGAGCGACAGGACCGTGGCGAATACCGGCCGCTTGATGCAGATCTCGGGCAGGGTCACGACGTCATCTCCGCGGCGGCGATGTCAGCTCTTGGGTGGGCGCGCGGCTGCGCCGCCGGTGATGGGCGCGGCGCTGGCGGGGGCAATCGGGCTCGCGCTGTCGGCGGCGCTGGCGGCGCTGCTGCTGGCGCCGGCGGTGCCGCCGGACATCGGCGTGACTGCCGGCGCCGCCTGTGCGGCCGGCGCCGCCTTGCCTTCGTCGCTGGCCGCTACACGGACGTTGACGCCGTCACGGATCTTCAACTGGCCGGCGGTGACGACCGTGTCGCCGGCCACGAGCCCGGCAATGACCTCGACCTTGCCGTCGCGGCGCTGTCCCGTTTCGACCTTGACGCGCACCACCTTGCCGTCGATGACCTTGAATACATACTTGTCGGTGCCCTGCGGCACCAGCGCCTGCTCAGGCACCACTATGGCTTCGGACTGCTCGCGGGTGATGAGGCGCACGCGGGTGAACATGCCCGGTCGCAGCGACGTGTCCTGGTTACGTACCTGCGCGCGGATGACGATGGCGCGGCCGGCCGCGTCGACCAGCGGATTCACGGCGATCACCTTGCCGTCGAACGTCTTGCCGGGCAGCGCGTCGAGCGTCACCGACAGCGTCTGTCCGACCTGGATCTGCCGCAGATAGGTTTCCGGCACGCGGAAGTCCACCTTCAGCGGATCGATGGCTTCGAGGTTGACGAGGTCGGCGCCTTCCTTCACGTAGTCGCCCACCGACACCGACCGCAGTCCGATGATTCCCGAGAACGGCGCGCGGATGTCCGTCTTGGCGAGCTTGGCCAGGGCGAGCTGCACCGACGCCTCGGCGACCTTGTAGGTGTTCTCCGCCTCGTCCTTGGCCTGGCCCGAGATGTAGTTGCGGTTGGCGAGGTCCACGGCGCGATCGAACTTGGCCTTGGCGAGCGTCAGGTTCGCGCGGGCCTGCTGGTATTCCGCCTGCGGCACCGCGGCGTCGAGCTTGATCAGCGGCGAGCCCTTGGTGACGCGCTGGCCTTCCTGGAACGTGATGGCGCTGATGCGGCCCGCGCTTTCCGGGCGCAGCATGATCGATTCGTCGGAGCGCAGGCTGCCCACCGCCGTGATCGTCTGCGGCATTGCCGCCGTGACGACCTTGGTCGCCTCGACGGTGACTGCCGGCGCGCCCGCGCCGGGAGCCCCGGCGACCGACTTGGCCTGCCCCGGCTGCGGCCCGCCAGCGGCGCCGGAGGCGCCCACGGGGGGCTGGTTCTTCTTGGTGCCGAACCAGTACCCGCCTAAGGCGGCGGCGACGGCAAACACGACAGCGGTGACGACGACGGCAGCTTTGTTCATCGGAGCATGGTGAAAGACAAGGTAGGCGAAACTGGCCCGCGGGCCGCCTGCGACAGGATACCGGGACGCCGCATGCGTTTCGCGCAACCACCCATTATGCGCGCGACGTTGCCACCTCGCCAGTTTCGAGGGCCGGACAATCGGTTCCGCCAGGGCGGCTCTTGCTAGAATTGTTCGTGTTCCCCTCACAACCGGAGTTCCGGCGTGTCCACCCTGTTACATCGTGTTACGAATGATTTTCCTGGCGCGCGCCGCATCGGCGTCTTTCTCGCGGTCGCGCTGCTAGCGCTGACGCCGGCGACCCTCGCACTGGCGCAGGCTTACCCGACGAAGGCGGTAAAGATGGTCGTGCCGTTCCCGCCGGGCGGCCCGCTCGACAACGCCGGGCGCCTGATCGCACAAAAACTCTCCGACATGTGGGGCCAGACGGTCGTTGTAGAGAACAAGCCGGGCGCCGGCGGCAACATCGGCGCCGATTTCGTCGCCAAATCGCCGGCCGACGGCTACACGATCCTCCTGGGCGCACTGTCGACGCATGCCGTCAACCCGAGTCTTTACAAGACGATGCCGTACGACGCGGCGAAGGATTTCGCGCCAATCACGTTGATCGCGGTGACGCCCAACGTGCTGGTGGTCAACGCGTCTTCGCCGGTGAACAACGTGAAGGAATTCATCGCCTACGCCCGTGCCAACCCGGGCAAGCTCGCGTTCGGCTCCGGCAGCAACGGCAGCGCCGGACATCTTGCCGGCGAACTGTTCAAGGTCGAAACGGGCACCGACGCCGTGCATGTGCCGTTCAAGGGCGGGGCGCCGGCGACGCAGGCGCTGCTGGCGGGCGACACGCAGTTCATGTTCGACAATCTCGCCAACGCGATGGCGCAGGTGAAGGCCGGCAAGCTG
>JBDTNR010000079.1:0-10295 GCA_039933655.1 Betaproteobacteria bacterium
CCAGGCGGTCGATCCATTTCTTGACCTCTTCCAGGTACGCGGGCTGCGGCGTGATCACCAGCAGCGCGTTCATCCGCTCGATGGGAACGATCTTGAGGATGCCGGTGATCGGGCTCGCGTTGCGGTCGCCGACGATCTTCTCGAGCTCCGTCATCACCTGCTTGACGTCCGAGTTCTGCAGCGTGAACACGCCGGCCGACATGCCGGCCATCCAGTCGATGTCGAACATGTCGATCGTGTCCATCAGGTGGCGCAGCTCGCGCTCGGTGCCCGACAGGACCAGCATGTTGCGCAGCTCGTCCGGGCGCACCGCCTGCGCGTCCTTGGCGAACGGCTCGAGGAGACGCAGCATCTCGCGGACGCCGACGTAGCGCAGCGGCACGATCTGCACCGAAAAGCCGGGCGGCAGCGATCGCGTCGAATTGCCCAGTTGCGGCGTGATGTTGCCGCGGATGGCGGCGGCCTGCGGGACCACCATGTAGATGCCGCCGCTCTTCACCATCGTGGCGCCGTTCATCCGCAGCAGCGTTTCGAGCGTCGCCGGCAGCGCGTCGCGCGGAATGCCGGACGACGTGCGAATGGTGACGGTGCCGCCGACCGCGGGGTCGATCGTGTAGGTCTCGTTGAGGATGTCGCCTAAGATGTTGCGCACCACCTCGCGCAGGTCGGCGCCCTCGAAATTGAGGACCACGCCGCTGCCCGCCGCCTGGATCGCCGGTCCGGGTGGCAAGCCGCCGCCGGGCTGCAATCCTTTCACGACCACTCCCGTGCCCTTGTAGAGATGGGCGGTCGAGCCCGTTCCGGCGGGCTGGATGCGGGTGGTTTCGTCCATCGCCGGCGACAGGGCCGGCGACCCCGGGCTCATTACCCGCTTGGGCGCCGACGGGTCGACCGGCATGGGCGCGGGCGCCTGGCAACCGGCGGCCAGCACCAGGAGTACCCCGGCGGCAACGGCGCCACGAAACGGTGGTCGTATGGTCATTGTTGTTATCGGTTGCCTGTCATGGGACGAGTCCGGGTGGCCGGCCCCTCCGTGGTTACGGGCCGTCGATTATCGCAAGGCGTCCGCGTCATCGGCGCGGCTGCTGGTATCTCTGGTACACGCCCTGCCACTGCGGGTCTCCGCTGTTCTGGTTGCCCACCGGCACCGGCGGCATCGTCGGCGCGGTGACCGGCGCGTTGGACACGGTGGGAATCGGCGCCCCGGGCGGCAGGCCCTGGGTGGCGATTTCGGCAGCACGCGCGGCGCGGCGCCGTTCGGCGAGGACTTCGGCGACATCGCGAGCGGCCGGCACTCCGCCGGCCTGGGCCGGCGGTGCCATGGCGGATATCGGGCCGCCCGCGGTTCCGGCGACAACCGGTTGAATCGTGGTCCTGGGTCCGACCGCAAGCTTCAGCGCAAGTTCTTCGCTTTCGTCACCGAGCGTCAGCCGCACGCGGTCGGGCCGGATCTCGGCGACCATCATGCCGTTGACGGTTTCCCCTTGCGCTACGCGCCGTGACTTGCCGCCGGAGGTCTCGCGCAGCAGCGCCGTGGCCTTACCATCGACCATCAGCGTGCCCGCCAGCGCGAACTGGCCGCGCTGGATCTTGGGCTTGGCGGCCTCCGCCACGGCGGCCGGCGCCGGCCGGCGCGTCGGATTGAACAGCGTCCGTTCGACGGCGTCGCGGGTGCCGTCGGGCGCGACGGCGGGCTCGTAGACGGGAAGCACGGCCAGCGCGAGCGCCTGCGGCGCGACGCCCGACTCCACGGGCGGCACGCGGACAAACGCGCGGCCCCAATCGACCTGCCAGAGGATCAGGAGCGCCAGCACGGCAATCGGCGCCAGCCAGTACAGCCAGTTCCGGATCGACGATTGCAGGATGTTCATCTTGGGTCCCCTCTCACTTCGGCGGCGCCGCAGCGCGCGTGGGTTCGGGATACGCCAGCGCCGATACGTCCAGTTGCACGTTGTTCTCGGGTTCCTGCCCCGCCGCGGGCTTGAAGCCGCGGAACGCGTTCAGCGGACGAATGGTGAGGTTGTCGACGACGAGATACGGCACCTGCGTCTCCAGCGCCTGCAGAATCCGCGACAGCGCCGGCATGGTGGCGAAAAACTGGACGTTCACCGTCATCTGCTTGAAGTTGCCGTCATCGCGGGGGCCGGGATTCTGGCTCGTCGTGATGCGCCCGCCGTTGTTCTCGATCGTGCCGCGCACGAGGTCGGCCAGCTCGGCAGCCGCGAGATTGGGCGCGGTATTCTTGAGGTAGAAGCGCCGTCCATCCTTTTCCTTCATCAGTTCCAGCGCGCGCCGCAACTCCGGCGCCTGCGCCGCCACGCGGCGGTAGCGCGCGAGGCGATCCGTCAGGTCCTCGATGGCGGTGTCGTAGTGCCGATGCAGCAGCAGTATGGGGCCGACCAGCACCGCGAGCACGATCAGCACGCCCGCGACCAGCAGCGCGATCGCGGCCGCCCGCTGCTGGACGGGCGACAACCGGGAGGCGAACGCGGGCGTCATGGCTTGCGCCCCGCCGCGCCGGAAGGCGCCTTGCTCATGTCGGCCGCGGGGGCCGGGGCGGGCGCCGGCGGCGCGGCAGGATTCGGCGGCGCCGTGGCGCCGGCCGCCGGGGCCGGGGCGGACGGCGCCGCGCCATCGGGCGCAGGCACGGCGGCATCGGCGGGCTTCTCCGACACGACCAGTGTCAGCGGGGCCGGCAACGCGCGTGGTTTGAGTTGCGCGCCGAGGTCGAAGATTTCGCCGGGCCCGGGCTGGATCTTGGTCGTCGGTCCACGCTGCCCCGACTGCGCGAACAGCTGCGATTCCTCGAAAAGTTGCACCAGGCGCCCCGCGTTCGCGGTTTCGCCGCGGACCAGCAGCTCCCGCTGGGTTTCCTTGCCTTTGGAGAGGCTCTTCAATTCGAACTGCGTGAGCCACGTGTCGTCCGGCATCAGCTTGCTGACCGAATCGACCACCTGCAGTGCGCCTGGATATCCGTACTTGCGTTCCAGCGCAAAGTTGTAATCGCCGACGCGGGCGTTGAGTTCCGCGCGCAACGTTTCCGAAACGGCGGCCCGCGCACGCGTCTGGTCGGCAAGCACGCCAAGCTGCATGACATAGTCGCGTTTCTGCCACAGCGGAATCACAACGGCGGCCAGCGCCAGCAGCACCAGCAGTAAGAGCGGCACCCAGAACTGCCAGCGCCGCCACACGTTGGTGGACGTCCGCACGTCGAGCGGCAACAGGTTGAGCCGCGATTGGGCCGCATTGCCGGGCGGCTCGGGCACCACGGCTGCAACTGCAGCACCCCATGCGGCCACATGGCGCAACGCCGGATCGACGACCGCACGCCGCGCCGCCGCCAGGTCCACGGTGATCGTGTTGCGCGCGGCATCGCGATCGACGATCACCGCGTCGAAATAGAGCTCCTCCGGCTTGAACGGCGTATGGCGGTCGAGGTCGTAGGCGAGCGCCTGCCGGAAGTTCTCCTCGACGGCGGACGGCAGGACGACCTTTTTGCGCAGCACATCCGGCGCCGCGACGCTCACCACGACGCGCGATGGTCCGGCCGGACCGCCGTACACCATCCTCGCCAGCGGCGCGAGCGCCACGCGGCCGGCGGCGGCGACTGTCGCTGCGTCGCCCGCAAGCGGAATGGTGGCGGCGACCGACATCGCCGGACGGCCGTTGTCCATCCCCGGCCGCCAGAGCGTCGCCTGGTCGGGGGTGAACGCGAACACCGGACGCATGCGCCGGCGAGCCATGGCCGCGCGCGGCGCGGCCGGTACCACGGCGCCCAGTTCGCGCGTCCACCACGCCCAGAATCCGGCGAGGCCCAGGCGGCGCGCGAGGTCGCGTGCGCGCGCACCCAAGGGAGGCAGCGTCAGTTCACGGGCGGCCATTGGCGTTCTTCGTGTCGCGTTGGTCGGGGCCGGACGGGGTCGCGATGGTCGTCGGGGCGGCCGCCGTGATGCCTTCCTGCCAGCTCAGCGTCAGCAATGGGCGGCGCCCGTCGCCGGACGGCCGCACGACCGCTTCGCGGGCGAAGGTTACACCATCGGCCGCCGTCGCCACCGCGCGGATCCGCCACACCGGCACCGCGCCCGCGCCAAAGCCCGAGGCCGGAGCGAATGGCGGCACCGGCAGCTTCGCCGCGAGCGCGTCGGCCCTCTGCTGCAGATAAGCGTCGACGGACTCCGGTGTGGCGTTGGGCAGCGCGAGCAGCACGTCGCGCGATGCGGTGATCGCATTGATGCCCGGCTGTCGCGAATACACGGTGAGGCTGTCGGCGATTCGCGCGAAGAGATCGTGGGTCACGCCGGCGACCCGCACCAGCTCGGTCACGGTTTCGAGCGGCGAATTGGCGGGCTTCTGCTTCAGTCCGGCCGCACGGTAGTCGGCTTCCTCGGCACCGTTCGGTCGCTTGTTGTCGTCCGGGTCGCGCCAGTCGAGGATGGCGTCGACGATTCGCGCCGCCGTCTCGGGGTCGACGCCGCCGACGTGCTCGAAGAGGCCCTTCAGCAGCGTTTCGGGCGCCGAGTTGATGTCGATTTTGGCCGATTCGTCGACGGCGGTGGCGACGATCGCGACATCGCCTTCGCGCCATTGGCGCGGCTGGCCGTCGCTTGCCCACGACGCCGGATAGCGCGGCCGCGACAGTTCGAACGCCATCCGTTCGACGGCGCCGTTGGCCGCCGCACGCGCCTGCGCCAGCGACAGCGCGTTGCGCGCCGTCAACGCTTCGCTGCGCATCGAGAACGCAAAGCCGGTGGCGATCACCGTCAGCATGATCGTCAGCCACAGCACGAGAATCAGCGCGATGCCGCGCTGCCGCGCTGCGCTGGACGGAGGATTCCGGCGCGGCGTCATCCTCAGACGCCCACGCACTGGATGCGGATCGTGTCCCACGCGCGGCAGCCCGCCTCCGGCGCGGCGCGCGGCGCGATCACCAGCGGAGGCCACGGCGGACCCTGCCGCGGCGTGACCTCGACCTGGATCAGGACGGGCAGCAATTGCGAATTGTCCCAGATGCCGCGCCACGTCGGCGCGATGTCCAGCGACGCACCCCTGTCGCGGCCATAATAGGAGACCTCGATCGACTTGATGTCATCGGCGAGCACCGAGCGCTCGGCGTCGGCGAAGCTCGGCATGTCGAGCGCGTTCACGTCGGGGATCACCCGCTCGAGCACCAGCGCGGTTTCGCGCTTGCCCGGCACCGGCGCAACTGCCAGCCGGAAGTACCACATGCCCCCCAGGCCGACGCGTCCCGGCAATGGCGCCGTGAAGCGCACTTCGTCGCGCGTGCCGCCGAACAGCAGCGGAAACTCCGCGATCTTGCGCATCCGCTGCGGATGCTGCGCGGCGAGCTGCGTCCGCAGGTAGTCACCGGCGAGCCGCATGCCGGACGTCGCCTGCGCCTTCTCGTCGCCGGCTTCGACGCTGCGGCCGGCCAGCCGCAGCGAACCGAACAGCACCGACGAAATGAGCGCGAGCAGGCTCAGCGCGATCAGCAGCTCGATCAGCGTGAAGCCGCGCTGCGCGGTGGCGTTCAAGCGGGGCTCCGCGGGCCGAGGCGCACGGTCGCGAGCGACAGCGTGCGGTCGCGGCCGTCGCCGCCCTTGAACTTCACGTCGACGGTGATGCGGTACGGCCGCATCGCCAGCGATTCGGAGGCGCGTTCGAGGTCCGGATCGACGTCGGCGATCACGTAAGGCGCTACACGCGATTCCCACTGGACGCGACCGGAGTTGTCGACACCGCGCTCGGAGGTCTCGCGCAGCGGCTGCGCGCCGGCGGCGGCTTCGAGTTGCGATTCCGCCACCAGCAGCGCGCGGCTGTATTCCTCGGCGGCCGAGACGTTGTTGAGCGACGCGGAGAACAGGCGGAACAGCGCCGTGGCGACGAGCGCGAGGATCACGAACGCGACGAGGACCTCGATCAGCGAAAAGCCGCGCGCGACACGCGGCCGCGAACGCCATGCCCGATGCCGCGCCGGCGCGGCATCGGGCATGGCGCAACGGATCTGCTGCAGGTCGGTCGTGGTTGAACGTGTCATCGATGATTCAGTCGAGTATCGCGACGCGGCCGGTCAGCCAGTCGACGTCGACTTCGTACTTCCGTTCACCGGAGCCCAGCGTGATGCGGCCGCCGTTGCTGCCGCCATCGGGATAGAAGCGGATGGAGCCGACGTCCTTGTCGACGAGATCCTTCTGCGCCGTGAACAGCTTCACTTCGACATCGCGCGGCAGCGCATGTTCCTTCGCATCGCGGTCGACCTTGAACCGGCGGCCGGCCAAGTCGAGCACGAGGAACGTCTCGCGTCGCTGCGATACCGCCTCGCTGCGCGCGAGCCGCAGCCCCGACGCGAGCTGCCGCGCCGCGCTCTTCAGCTCCGCATTCGACGTGCCGCCCGTCAGCACCGGCACGACGATCGCCGACACGAGTCCGATGATCATCAACACGACCAGCAGCTCGAGCAGCGAAACGCCCGCGGCCGGCGGCGCGACGCGGTCAGAAACTGGTGATGTCCTTGTTCGGACCATCGCCGCCTTCCTTGGCGTCGGCGCCGTACGACATGATCTCGTACGGACCCTTCGTGCCCGGCGACGCGTACCTGTACTCGTTGCCCCACGGGTCCTTCGGTATCGTGCCGTTCTTCCAGTAAGGCCCGTTCCAGTTGGTGGTGCCCGACGGCGCGGTGATCAGCGCCTGCAGCCCTTCCTGCGTCGTCGGATAGCGGCCGATCTCCAGCTTGTAGAGGTCGAGCGTCTGGCCGATCTGGTTGATCTCGATCTTCGCGGCGTCGCTCTTCGCCTTCTCGCCCTTGCCCAGGAAATTGCCGCCGACGATGCCCATCACGATGCCGATGAGCACCAGGACGACCAGGATTTCGATCAGCGTCATGCCGCGCGCCGCGCGGCGGTCCGTGTAACGTTGTTTCATATTCTGCTTTCCTCGCTATCGTCCGGGGCCCGGCTGCCGACGGCAGGCCGGCGCGGGTGGACGCATGTGTATATGACGCGCGATCAGACCACGAGTTCGCTCATTCCCATCACGCCCAGCAGGATGGAGAACACGATGCCGCCGATCAGCACCGCAAGCCCAAGGATGAGCGCGGGCTCGAGCACCGCCAGAAATCGCTTGATCGCCATCTGCACTTCGCGATCGTAGACATCGGCGACGCGCGCGAGCATTTCCTCGAGCTTGCCCGACTCCTCGCCCACCAGGATCATTTGCGTGGCCAGACGCGGATACAGCCCGGTCTCCGCCAGCGGACGGCCGAAGCCCTTGCCCTCGCGCAGCTTGGCGATGACGCCGTCCAGCGCGCCCGCCAGCACCGTATTGGTCATCGTTTCCTTGACGATCGCGATGCCCGACAGCAGCGTCACGCCATTGGCGAGCAGCGTCGCGAGCGTGCGGCCGAAGCGCGCCGTCTCCACCTTGGCGATCAGGTCGCCCAGCAGCGGCGCGTTCAGCATCCTGCGGTCGCGCTCGAGGCGCACGGCGGGATTGCGCGCGCGGCGGCGGAACCACCAGATGCCGATCACCGTGGCGCCAAGCACTGCCCACCACCAGCTGCGCATGAACTTGCCGACCGTGACGACGACGAGCGTCGGCAGCGGCAGCGCGCGGCCAGCCTGCGCGAACGTCGTTTCGAACTGCGGCACGACCCACACGAGCAGCAGCGCCACCGAGACCACCGCGACGCCGATCAGGATCACCGGATAGATCAGCGCCGACTTGACCGACTCGCGCAACTCCTTGTTGCGCTCCATCGTATCGGCGAGCCGCTGCAGCACCACGCCCAGTGCGCCGCCCGCTTCACCGGCGCGGACAATGTTCACGTAGAACCGCGAGAACACTTCGCGGCGGTCGTCGAGCGCCTGCGACAGCGCCTTGCCGCCGCGCACGTCGTCGCGCACGCCCTGCAGCAGCGTGGCCGCCGCCGGCGTCGGCGCCAGCCCGATCAGGATCTCGAGCGCGCGATCCAGCGGCAGGCCGGCACGCAGCAGCGTCGCAAGTTCGCGGGTGATCGCCAGCAACTGGTCCGGCGTCACCGTCTTCGATTCGAAGATGCTGCGGCGCTTCCCCGCCTGAGCGGCGGGCTCCGCGCGCGCGGCGGCGGTGGCACCCGACGCATGCGCGATCTGCATCGGCATCAGGCCCTGGTCGCGCAGCCGGTCGACGATCTCGCTCTCGTTGGCGGCGTCCAGCTCGCCGACGGCGACTTCGCCGGCCGGATTGACGGCGCGATAGCGATAGACAGGCATCGGTCGCCTTTACGCCTCGCGCGTGACGCGAAGCACCTCTTCGAACGTCGTGTCGCCGGCAAGCGCCTTGCGCATGCCGTCCTCGTACATCGACACCATGCCTTCGCGCTGCGCCTCGGCCTTTAACTCGTTCGAGTTCGCGTGCTTCATCACGAGCGTCCGCAGCGGATCCGACATCGGCAGCATCTCGAGAATGCAGAACCGGCCCATGTAGCCCGTCTGGCTGCACTGCGCGCAGCCCCTGGCGTGATGGAGCGTGACGTCGCCGGTGCCGGCGAACTTGGCGAGCCCGAGCTGCGCCACGACCTCGGGCAGCGCCTGGTACGGCTCCTTGCAATGCGGGCAAAGCTTGCGCACGAGCCGCTGCGCGAGGATGCCGATCACCGTCGACGTCAGCAGGTAGTCGTCGATGCCCATGTCGAGCAGGCGGTTGACCGTCGACGCGGCGTCGTTGGTGTGGACGGTGGACAGCACGAGGTGGCCGGTCAGCGCCGACTGCACGGCGATCTGCGCGGTCTCGAGGTCGCGGATCTCGCCGATCATGATCACGTCGGGATCCTGCCGCACGATGGAACGCAGCGCGTTGGCGAACGTGAGGTCGATCTGCGGCTTCACCTGGATCTGGTTGATGCCGACCATCTGGTATTCGACCGGGTCCTCGACCGTCAGGATCTTCACATCGGGCTGGTTCAGGCGATCGAGCGCCGTGTACAGCGTCGTCGTCTTGCCGGAGCCCGTGGGACCGGTGACGAGCAGGATGCCGTGCGGCTGCATCAGCACGTCGATGAAGGCCTTCAGCGTGTCGTCGGCAAAGCCCAGTTTCTGGAAATCGAGCGCGACGCCGCCCTTGTCGAGGATCCGCATCACGACGGACTCGCCGTGCATCGTCGGCACCGTCGATACCCGCAGGTCGATTTCCTTGCCCTGCACGCGCAACCGGATGCGGCCATCCTGCGGCAGTCGCCGCTCGGCGATGTCCAGGTTGGCCATGATCTTGATCCGCGAGATCACCGCCGCCGCGAGGCGCTTGGGCGGCGACTCGACGTCGTGCAGCACGCCGTCGACGCGATAGCGGATCGCCAGGCGGTTCTCGAACGGCTCGACGTGGATGTCGGAGGCGCGCATGTCGAGCGCGTTGGTGATCACGAGGCTGACCAGGCGGATGACGGGGGCCTCGGACGCCAAGTCCTTCAGCTGCTGGACATCGGCGTCGAAAGCGAGATCGTCGACGCGGGTCTCGACGTCCCCGATGACCTGGCTTTGCGCCGACTTGCCGGTGCCGTAGAGCCGTTCCAGCGCGGCCTCGAGTTCGTTGGGAATGGCGACCATCGGCCGTACCGTGCGGCCAGTGATCATCGCGACGGCGCCGATGGCGTAGTCGTCCGTCGGATCGGCCATCGCCAGCGTCACCTCGGTGTCGTCCTCGCGCAACGGCAGCACGCGGGTCTCTCGCAGAAAGCGCGTACTTACTCTCTCTTCGAGGATCGGAAATTCTGGGTAACTGGCGGCATCCACCAGCGGCAGCGAAAGCTGTGCCGACAAGGCATCAGCGACGTCGCGCTGGGCCACAACGCCCAGCGTCACCAGCAGTGCGCCCAGCCTTTCGCCCGACTCCTGCTGAAGCCGCAGCGCTCGTTCGAGCGTCGGCGCGTCGAGCTTGCCGCGCTCGATGAGGATCTCGCCTATGCGTTTGCGAACCGGGATGTCCACGCTGGAAGGTTTTGAAAATTAAGGGGAAAACGCCACATCATAGCACGGAGCACCCAGTGGCGCAGCGTGGAAAGCGTTGTAAGACAAGGTGTTACGCCAAATGGTTGCGTCGATGACTGTCGGGCGGCGACGACGCCTCATCTCCTCGCCGCAGTGCCATAAGAGTTTCACTGATGATGGGAGGGACAGCGGCTGCCGATACTCGTCGATCCCACTGCTTGTCAGGGACTTCCATGGCTCGCGCCTGGCGCGCCGGCACTACGGCAGCCGACGAAGCCCGCGCACTCCACGACCGCGCGATCACTGCGGTGCGCGCCGGCCGGCCCGATGCCGCGT
>JBDTNR010000080.1:0-10139 GCA_039933655.1 Betaproteobacteria bacterium
GCCGATGGCGACGGCGGACCCGGATCAGGCGCAGGATTCGCCGCTAGCAGGTACGCCCCGGGATGCAGGCGGTATTGACCACCTGCGACAACGGCGCGCTCGACGACGGCGCGTTTGCGGTATCCCCGCTGTAGTTGCCGGTGATGCTGTGCGTCGTGACCGACAGCGTGCTCGTCGAGCACGTCGCGGTGGGCGTGTTGCCGCCACCGACCAGCGGCCGCGCGGAGCACGTCGGGATCGACGCCGCACCGTCCTTGAAGTTGACGGTGCCGGTCGGCAGCGCGCCGGTGACCGTTGCCGTGAAGGTGACCGACTGGCCGGCGTTCGACGGGTTGAGCGAGCTGACGATCGTCGTCGTCGTGGCGGGCAGCGGGTTCACGACTTCGTTGACGGTGTTGCTGGTACCACCGGGATTGGCGCGATCCCCGCCGTAATACGCGGTGATCGGATGCGTGCCGATGGACAACGTCGACGTGCTGCAGGTCGCTGTCTTGGTGTTGCCGACACCAGTGAGCGGCTTGCCCGCGCAGCCGGGCAGCGTGACGCCTGCATCCTTGAAGTTCACGTATCCCGTCGGTGCGTTCCCCGTCAAGGTCAACGTGCACGTCACCAATTGCAATGACAGCGCCGGGTTGGGCGTGCAGGCGAGCGAGCCGCCGGGGGCATTGACCACTTGCGTGAGTGGCGCGCTGGTGGATGTCGAATTGCCGCCATCGCCCGCATACACGGCGTCGATGTTGTGCGAGCCGGCCGTAAGTCCGGTGGTCGTGCACGTCGCCGTGGGCGTGTTGCCGCCACCGCCCAACGGTTGCGCGCCGCACGTCGGGATCGTCACGCCACCATCACGGAAGTCGACCGGGCCCGTCGGCAGCACGCCGGTCACCGTCGCGGTGAACGTGACGCTGGCGCCGACCGTGGACGGATTGAGCGAACTCGCGAGCGTCGTCGTCGTCGCCGCCGCCGATACGCAGGACGGATACTTGAACGACCCGATGCGGGTGTGCCAATTGCCGGCGGTACCGTTGACCTGCGTGTCGTAATACTCGTTCGTGTACCAGAACGTGCAGTCGTCCGCGGGATCGACCGTCATCGCGCTGTAGTCGCCCCAGCGATCGCATGGACCGCCGCCGCAGTTGTTGGTCTGCGAGCCGCCGCCGGCGATCATCGTCACTTCTGTTTGCGGCAGCGTATTGAGCGGATCCGTCGCCAGCCGTCCCGCGTACGCGATGCTCGGGAAGTTCGGCGCCGTTCCGTTCGACGTGCTGTAGCCCAGCGCGACGTTGCCGTCCTTGTCGGCGGCGATGCTGCCCATCCAGCGGAACAGCGTCGTGTCCGGCTTGTGGAATCCCTGTTGCACCGGGGTCGCGGCCACGGTACCGCCGGTCACGTCGATCTGCGCCCACTGCATGGCGACGTTGGGATCCGCGGTGACCTGCACGTTGTGCGTGACCCACAGCGACTCGACGCCCGCGACCTTGCGGTACTGCGTCATTTGCATCAGGCGGTCACCCAGGTTGTCGAGCGTGTTGGCGGTGTTGGGCTGCGGAATGCCGGGGAGGTTGAAGTCATAACTGTTCTGGGAGACGGACGTGGGGGCGCCGAGCGTGCCACCTCCGCCACAATTGGGACCCGCCGTGAATTTGCGGACCATGAACGCGTAAACGTAGATTGATTCCGATACGAAATAATTCGGCGTGCCGGACTGCACGGCATTCGCGCCTTTCCCGTTGTTGTTGCTCGGGATCATCGTGAAGGCGTCGTCGGCACTGGTGCCCGAGTTCGTAAACGGGATGAAGCCGAGTGCATACGTCATCGGCGCGCCGCTGTACATGTCAGCGCGGCTGAAAGACGCGAAGGCGGAGCCTGAGTAGCTGCCGGCCGGAAACAGGAACTCATTGGCGGCGAGGTAGATGCAGTCCTGCCAGGCGCCGAGCTTGAAGTAGTCGTTGAGATTGCCCACCGGCGGTGTGCCCGGTGTGCCCGGATCCATCTGCACCGCGTACAGCCACCAGCCACCGGCGACCGGGTCGGCCGTCTTGGACGCCGCGATGCACTGGTAGAAGGGCGACACGGGATTCCCCCCCGAGACCCCGAACGCGAACCACGTCAGCACCCAGCGGTCTGCCAGCCAGTCGTAGAGCGTGATTGGATCGCCCTGCGAATTGCCGTTGCACGGCGATGTGCCTACACCCGTCCACAGCGTATCTTCCGTGAAAGAGGTCAGCAGCGTCCCCGTCTTGTTGTAGATCGCGACGGCGCCGTTGACCTGCTGGATGTAGTGATTGGGTCCGACGACGCCGTTGGTGTCCGGCGGGAAACCGGTGCCGCATTGGCCGCCGGTGCAGGCGTCGGCGAAGCTCATCCCCGGAAAATTCTGCGTCGTCGGCGGCATCGGCGCGAGCGGACCGACGGGCAGCGATGCAGGCGAGGCCGTCGTACCCGACGCGGGATCCTTGCTCGATGCCGGACCCGGCAGCAGCCGGCGATAGGTCTTAGGCGAGCCGACACTCATGGTCGAGAATGGAATCTTGCTCAGGTCCCCGTTGTATTCGCCGGCAGCGACGGGGGGCTGGCCCACGGTCACCACGTCGGCGCTCGCGGCGTTCTGCGCACCGGCGGGCGTGAATCCGCCCGCAAGCCCCGCGGCGAGCAACGCGATCGCGGCTGCATGAATCGCCCTGGTGATCGGCGCCCGGTACGAATGTCGGCGACTGGGACTGGCGGTGATGGTGAGCATGTTTCCCCTCCGTGGCGAAAGGCTTCGAACCGGCGGCGGCGCTGTCGCTCCGAAACATGAACCTGCTCGGGTGCGAGAAAGTCGCGGTTGGGTAATACGTGTTTCCCTTACGGGGAATTGTGTTGTACACCTGTGCTTGGCAGTTCGCAACATCGAGTCAACCGCAATACAACCCCGCGGCAAGCGCCCGTTGCGCATCGCGTTGGGGACGCGGCGGGCGGGCCAACTTGAGGGGTGGCAGGCAATCGGTGAAAATGCGTGGCTGCTCCGTGCGAAATCGACAAATGCATCCAACAGCGTCATCCTGGCCACGGCGGGAAAGGGCCACTTTCGGCGGCGCGGCCGCCAATGTGGGGTATGCGTATTTGCCCGATCGGCGGGAAGCATGCGCGTGAGCGGAGCGACGGGCGGGGCCGACGTTGCGCACGATCGGTCGCCGTGGTGACGCCACCGGCCACCGGGCTTTCCTTGGGCGACGCGCTTCGGCAGGCAACGGCGGCGCACTGCGCCGGTGACCTGGCAAAAGCCGCAGACCTGTACCGCGCGGTCCTCGCGACCCTCCCGGACCAGTTCGACGCCCTGCACCTTCTGGGTGTGCTGGAGGCGCAGCAAGGCCGCGTCGACCTGGCACTCGCCCTGCTGGCGCGAGCGGTCGCGCTGCCGTCCGCCACGACGGAAGCCTGGTCGAACTTCGGCATCGTGCAAAACGGTGCGCAGCGCTATCACGACGCGCTTGCTGCCCATGATCGCGCTCTGGCGCTGCGGCCCGGCAATCCGAAGGCCCTGAACAATCGTGGCGTCGCGTTGCAGGGTTTGGCGCGGCACGACGAGGCGCTCGCAAGCTTCGACCGCGCGCTGGCCGCCGACGGGCGGCTGGTTGCCGCGTGGTGCAACCGTGGCCGGGCGCTGCAAAGCCTCGGCCGCTTCGAGGAGGCGCTCGCGAGCCAGCTGCGGGCGCTGGCGATCGAACCTGATTGCGTCGACGCGCTGCATTGCCGTGCAAACGCCTTGTGCGAACTGGGACGTGTCGACGAAGGACTGGCCGACTGGGCGCGGGTGCTGGTACTGCGACCCGATTTCGCCGAGGCTCTCAACAATCGGGGCGCCGTGTTGCGACGTACCAGGCGCCACGAGGAAGCGCTGCGCAGCCTCGACCAGGCGGTCGCGGTGAAGCCGGATTTCGCCGAGGCATGGCACAACCGCGCCGGCGCCTTGCGCGACCTCGGCCGGCGGGAGGACGCGCTCGCGAGCTACACGCGCGCGCTGGCGCTGGCGCCCGGCCATTCCGGCGCGCTGGAAATGCGCGGATACCTGCTGCACGTGCTCGGACGCAACGAGGAGGCAAGCCGCGATTTCGCCGACGCGTTGCGCCTTGCGCCGGAATCCGGATTCGCGCAGGGGTTGCTCTTGCAATCGCGGATGTACAACTGCGACTGGCACGGATACGACGAGGCGCGGCAGCGGCTGGTCGACCTCGTGCGCGCCGGAAAGCCCGGTCCCGAACCATTCGTGTTCGCCGTGCACTCCGACGACGCGCGCGATCAGTTGCGATGCGCGCGGACGGCCGTGAAAGCGCGCGTGCCGCCGTCGCCGGTACCGGTGTGGCAAGGCGAGCGCCATGCGCACGAGCGTATCCGCGTCGCGTACCTGTCGGCGGATTTCCACGATCATGCGACGGCGTACCTGATCGCGGAGCTCTTCGAACGGCATGACCGCAGCCGCTTCGAAGTGACGGGTATGTCGTGGGGACCGCCCCGTACGAGCGCCATCGGCGCGCGGATCAGGGCGGCGTGCGAGCGCTTCGACGACGTGTCAAGTCAAAGCGATCGCGAAGTGGCGCAGCTGCTGCGCGAACGCGAGATCGATATCGCGATCGACCTCAAGGGATTCACCAACGACGCTCGCCCGGGAATTTTTGCCCAGCGCGGGGCACCGCTGCAGGTGAATTACCTGGGCTATCCGGCAACGATGGGCGCGCCCTACATCGACTACCTGATCGCCGACGAGGTCGTCGTGCCGCCGGAGCAGCGCGACTGTTACGCCGAACAGGTCGTGTACATGCCGGACAGCTTCCAGGTCAACGACCGACAGCGGCGAATCGCGGAAGCCACGCCGACGCGCGCGGAAGCCGGGTTGCCCGATCGCGGCTTCGTGTTCTGCTCGTTCAACAACCACTACAAGTTCACGCCGGACGTGTTTTCGGTGTGGATGCGCGTATTGCAGAAGGTGGAGGGCAGCGTGCTGTGGCTGCTGGCCGGAAACGATGCGGCGGTCGCCCACCTGAAGCGCGAGGCCGCGGCGCGCGGCGTGGCGCCCGAGCGTCTGGTCTTCGCGCCAAGATGCCCGCTTGACGAGCATCTGGCGAGGCACAGGCTCGCGGATCTCTTCCTGGACACGCTGCCCTGCAACGCGCACACGACGGCGAGCGACGCGCTGTGGACGGGATTGCCGGTGCTGACCTGCCTGGGGACGACGTTTGCCGGGCGGGTCGCGGCAAGCCTGCTGCGCGCCGTGGGGTTGCCCGAGCTGATCACACCTACGCTGGCCGATTATGAGGCGCTGGCGTTGCGGCTGGCCGTCGATCCGGACGCGCTCGCCCGGATCCGGCGGAGTCTCGCCGGCAGTCGCGACAGCTCCCCGCTGTTCGACACGGCGCGATTCACACGCCATCTCGAGGCCGCCTATTGCAGGATGTGGCAGCGTTTCGAGCGCGGGGAGGCGCCGGCGGGATTCGCCGTCGCGCCGATCGCGCGCTGAGACGCGTGGCAAGTCGATGACTCCGGAGGAGACAGTGGTGACGGTCGCCGAGGCGCTGCGGCGCGCCGTGGCGTTGCACCAGGCAGATCGACTGGACGAGGCCGAGCGCGTCTACCGCGCCGTGCTGGCGGTGCGCGCGGATCACGACGAAACATTGCGCTTGCTCGGTGTCCTGGAGGTGCAGCGCGGCCGCCTCGCCGAAGCGGACCGGCTGCTCGAACGTGCGGTCGCGAGCAACCCACGCTCGTTGCCGGCGCTTGGTGCCCGCGCGCAGGTGCAAAAAAGTCTTGGCTGTTTCGCCGAAGCACTGGCGACGTGCGACCGTGCGCTGGAGGTGGCGCCCGATACCGTGGAGTTCCTGAACCTGCGCGGCGCCATCGCCGTGGATGCGCTGCGTTATGACGAGGCGCTGGCGAACCTCGACCGCGCACTCGCACTCGATTCCGGGCATGCGGAGGCGCACTACAATCGCGCGGTCGCGCTTTCGGCACTGCGCCGCGTCGACGACGCGCTGGCGGGTTTTGAGCGCGCGCTCGCGATTCAGCCCGAGTTCGCCGAGGCGCTGAGCAATCGGGCCGGCATCCTCTGGCGCCGCGGACGCCATGCCGAAGCGCTCGCCAGCTGGGATCGCGCGCTGGAAGTCAAGCCCGCGTTCGCGGCGGCGCTGAACAACCGCGGCGCGGCCAAACGCGAGATCGGGCGCGTCGCGGAAGCCCTTGTGGACGCCGAGCGGGCGCTGGCGCTCGCGCCCGGGCTGGCCGAGGCCTGGAGCAACCGGGCGGCCGCGCTCAACGACCTGCAGCGACCCAAGGAGGCGCTCGCGAGCAGCGAAGAGGCGCTGGCGCGCAAGCCCCGCCTGGCTGAGGCCATGCTGCACCGTACGGTCGCGCTGGCGGCGCTCGAGCGGTACGACGACGCGCTGGCGAGCTGCGAGCAGGCGGCGGCGCTGACGCCGGGATCGGCGGATGTGCTGCAGGTGCGCGGCCGCGTTTTGTTGGCGCTCGGCCGCCACCAGGCGGCGCTGGCGAGCTTCGACGCTGCGCTCGCGCTCAATCCCGCGTTTGCGATGGCGCTGCGCAATCGCGGCCTCGCGTGGCTGGCGCTGGAACGCAACGACGAGGCCCTCGCGGACTTCGATCGCGCATTGGCGATCGAACCCGGAATGGTCGAAGGCTGGATCCGTCGTGGCCTGGTCCGGAAGGAAACGGGACGCATCGAGGATGCGCTGTCCGACTGGGAGCGCGCGCTGGAGATCAAGCCGGACGCGATCGAAGCGCATTATCTGTGCGGGTCCGCGCTGGCCACGCTGAAGCGGTTCGAGCAGGCGGTCGCCGCGTACGATCAGGTGCTCAAGCGCAAGCCCGACCACATCGAGGCATTGCAGAACCGCGCAACGGCGCTGGCCGCACTGCACCGGTACGACGACGCGTTGCGCGACTACGACGCCGCCCTCGCGATCGATACTGCCTTTGCCGATGCGCACCACAATCGCGGCTCGGCGCTGTCGGCGCTGGCGCGATACGACGAGGCGGAGGCCGCCTACGCGCGCGCGCTCGAATTGAAACCCACGTCCATCGAGTCGCGGCAGAACCGCGGTTCGGTCCTGATGTACCTGACTCGCTACGAAGAGGCGATCGAGGAATTCACCCAGGTGCTGGCGCTCGACCCGGAGCGCCGTTTCGCAAGGGTCATGCTGTTGCTGTCGCAGCTGCATTCCTGCGACTGGCGGGAGCTCGATGCGACGTCCGCGGCGCTGCAGGCGGATGTGGAGGACGGGAAGCCAGGCGTCGAGCCTTTCGCCTTCCTGCTGCTGTCGGATTCGGCGCAGGCGCAACGCCAGTGCGCCGAGGCCTGGGTGGCCGCCCAATTCCCTTCGCGACCGCCGCTGTGGCGCGGCGAGCGCTATGGACACGACCGCATTCGCGTCGCCTACCTGTCGGCGGATTTTCACGAGCATGCCACCGCGTACCTGATGGCAGAATTGTTCGAGCGACACGATCGCACGCGGTTCGCCATCTATGCCATTTCCTCCGGGCTCGACGACGCAAGCGCCATGCGCTCGCGATTGCAGCGCGCATTCGAGCACTTCATCGACGTTCGGCACGTGGGGGAAGAGCAGGTCGCGCAGCGACTGCGCGAACTGGAAATCGATATTGCCGTCGATTTGAAGGGCTTCACTCACGAGGGGCATCCGGGGGTCTTCGCCTACCGTCCGGCGCCGGTGCAGGTGAATTACCTGGGCTATCCGGGGACGATCGGCTCGCCGTACCACGATTACATCGTGGCGGACGACGTCGTGATCCCGCCGGCGCTTCGCCAGTACTTCACCGAGCAGGTCGCCTACGTGCCCGACAGTTACCAGGTGAACGACAGGCGCCGGGCGATCGACGACCGCACGCCGGCGCGCGAGGAACTCGAACTGCCGGCGGATGGCTTCGTTTTCTGCTCGTTCAACAACAACTACAAGATCACGCCGGCGATGTTCGACGTCTGGATGCGGCTCTTGCGGGCGGTGGACGGCAGCGTGTTGTGGCTCCTCGCGGGGAACAGGTCGGCGCCGCGCAACCTGCGGCGGGAGGCAGTCGCACGCGGTGTCGCGCCCGATCGCCTGGTCTTCGCGCCGCGCGTGGATCTCCCGGCGCACCTCGCTCGCCAGCGCGTCGCCAACCTCTTCCTCGACACGCTGCCGTGCAACGCGCACACGACGGCGAGCGACGCGCTGTGGGCCGGATTGCCGGTGCTGACCTGCGCGGGCACGACCTTTGCGGGACGCGTGGCGGCAAGCCTGCTCAAGGCCGCAGGCATTGCGGAGCTGGTGACGACGTCGCTGGCGGAGTACGAAGCGCTGGCGTTGCGGCTGGCGCAGGATACGGACCTGCTGGCGGGGCTGCGGACCCGACTCGCGCGCAACCGCGACGCATGCCCGTTGTTCGACAGCGACCGCTCGCGCCGGCATCTCGAGGACGCGTACACGACGATGTGGGAGCGCTCACAGCGCGGCGAGACGCCCGCCGGTTTTTCCGTGCCGCGGCGTCCTTGACCGCATTCGCGGACGACCTGGCCGATGTGGTGTAATGCCGGACCCCGACGCGCATGTCCCGCGCGGTGAAAACCCAACGAAGCCGGCCGCTTTGAGCCTCACGCGCCATGAGCAAGACCTGTTTTTTCACGATTGTCTCCAATAACTACCGGCACTTCGCGCGCACGCTCGTCGCCAGCGTCCGGGCGCAGGATCCGGATGTCGATGCGTTCGTCGCGATCTGCGACGGGCCGCTCGCGGCGAGCGACCCGCGTGACGCGTACACCGAGATCTCCATCCGCGAGCTCGGGCTGCCGCAGTTCGACCGCTTCGCGTTCCAGTACACGATCCTCGAGCTGAACACGGCGATCAAGCCATGGGTGTTCGCGGCGTTGTTCGCGCGCGGCTACGAGCGCGTCATCTACTTCGATCCCGACATCAAGCTGTACGGCTCGATCGAGCCCGTCCTCGCGCGCCTCACGGAGGCGTCGATCGTGCTCACGCCGCACCTGACGGGCCGGCTCGATGACGGCAAAAAGCCCACGGAGCTGCAGATCCTGCAGTCCGGCAGCTACAACCTGGGCTTCATCGCGCTCCGACGAAACGACGAGACGCGGCGCTTCGTCGAGTGGTGGCAAGGAAAGCTCGAGCGCGATTGCGTCGTCGACATTCCGCGCGGGCTTTTCACCGACCAGAAGTGGATCGACCTGGTGCCGGGCATGTACGCCGGCGTGGCGATCGAGCGCGATCCAGGCTGGAATGTCGCGTACTGGAACCTGAACCATCGCGCCGTGGCGCGTGGCGACGACGGCGCGACGCGCGTCGACGGGCGGCCGCTCCTGTTCTTCCATTTTTCGGGATTCGCGCCGGGCGCGAAGCTGCTGAGCAAGCACCAGGACCGCTTCACGCTGGCCGACCTGCCGGCGGCCGTCCGTGCGCTCGCCGACGATTACGCGGCGGACCTCGCGCGCAACGGGCTCGAGGAGTGCAGGCAGCTGCCGTATGCGTTCGGGCGCTTGCCGGGCGGCGAGGCGATCCCCGATCTCGCTCGGCGGTGCTATCGCGAGAATTTCCCCTGGGACGAGCCGCATCCGGACCTGTGGACGCCGGCGGGCGAGGCGTTTGTCGTTGCCTGGCTCAACGCGCCGGCGCCCGAATTCGGCCACACGCCGTGGCTGACGCGTCTCGCCGCGACGCTGTATCGATTGCGCCCCGACGTGCAGGCCGCGTTCCCCGATGTTGCGCGCAAGCACGGCAGGAGCTATGCGCACTGGTTCGCCGAACAGGCGGCGGTGCAGGAGCGATTCCCCGCGATGCTGATCGAGCCCGTGCAGGCCGCGCTCGAAGGGCGGCGACCCGACGCCGGCATCGCCGGAAGTACGCGGACCGAGGGCGGCTCCGATGTTGCCCCCAGCATGCCGGAAGTCGCGAGCATCGCCGACGGCGCCTCCGGCACTGCCGATCCGGTGCGCGGCGTCTACCGGATTGCCTACCGTGTCGCGTGGGGCATTCGTCGCGCGGTGAAGCCCCTGACGACGCAGGCATTCCGGCACCGCGTTCGGCATGCATTGCTGCGCAAGGCGTATTTCGATGACAACTACGCGACGCCGCCGCTGGTGGCGGCGG
>JBDTNR010000081.1:0-10053 GCA_039933655.1 Betaproteobacteria bacterium
TACGCCGACACCCGCGAAGGTCGCGAAGCCGACGCGATCCTGCGCTCGTGCGTGCATTGCGGCTTCTGCACGGCCACGTGCCCGACGTACCAGTTGCTGGGCGACGAACTCGACGGCCCGCGCGGACGGATCTATCTCATCAAGGAAGTGCTCGAAGGCGCGCCGGTCACCGCCAAGACGCAGCTGCATCTCGATCGCTGCCTGACCTGCCGCAACTGCGAGACGACGTGTCCGTCCGGCGTCCAGTACGGCCGGCTGCTCGACATCGGGCGCAGCATCGTCGACGCGAAAGTCGGGCGCACCGCCACCGAAGCGGCGCAGCGCTGGACGCTGCGCAAGACTCTGCTGTCGCCTGCGCTCTTCGGCGGCGCGCTGTCGATGGGCCGCATGGTGAAGGGGCTGCTGCCGCGCGAGCTCGCCGACAAGATTCCGGGAGGTGCCCCCGCCGGCGCGTGGCCGCTGCCGCGTCATCCGCGCAAGATGCTCGTGATGGAAGGCTGCGTGCAGCCATCGTTGAAGCCGAACATCGACGCCGCCGCGGCCCGCGACCTCGACCGCATCGGCATCTCGCCGATCCGCGTTGCCGGAGGCGGCTGTTGCGGTGCGCTGTCGCATCATCTGAACGCCGAAGAGGAGGCGCGCGCGATCGTACGCCGGAACATCGACGCGTGGTGGCCGCTCGTCCATCGCGGGCTAGAGGCGATTGTCGTCACCGCCAGCGGCTGTGGCGTCATGGTCAAGGATTACGGCCACTTCCTGGGGCACGATGCCGCCTATGCGGCCAAGGCGAAGAAGATCGCCGAGCTGGCGCGAGATCCGATCGAGATCGTGACCGCGGAGTGGAGGAAGATCGCACCACTGATCGCGATGGACCAGGGGCCGCAGCGTATTTCGTTCCATTCCCCCTGCACGCTGCAGCACGGCATGAAGATTCGCGGCCAGGTCGAGGAGATCTTGCTGGCGATCGGTCATTCGCTGCTGCCGGTGGCGGATGCACACCTGTGCTGCGGCTCGGCCGGCACGTATTCGGTGCTGCAGCCCGTCCTCGCCGGACAATTGAAGGACAACAAGCTGAAGGCGCTGGAGGCATCGCGACCGGATGTGATCGCATCCGCCAATGTCGGTTGCATGACCCACCTGCAATCGGGGACAAAGACGCCAGTGCGCCACTGGATCGAGCTGCTCGACGCGCGAATGCTCAACGCGCAGCGCACCGCCTGAGGTCACGGGTATCGCTTCGACGAACGCATGACCGATTCCAGTCACGACACGCGTGCCGACTACCGGCACTTCCTCGGGATCCCCACGCGCTGGATGGACAACGACATGTACGGCCACGTCAACAACGTGACCTACTACTCGTACTTCGACACGGTGGTGAACGAGCACCTGATCAGCGCCGGCGGTCTCGACATCCGCGATGGCCCCGCCGTGGGCTTCGTCGTCGAAACGTCGTGCCGGTTTCACCGGGGGTTGTCGTTCCCGGAAACGATCGAAGCCGGCCTGCGGGTCGCGCGGCTCGGTCGCAGTTCGGTGTCCTACGAGATCGCGTTGTTCACGCGGGGCCACGACGCGCCCGCTGCCACGGGCCGCTTCGTCCACGTGTGGGTCGACCGCGCCACCGAGCGTCCGATCGACGTCCCGCCCCGCATCCGCGCCGCGCTGCAGCCGCTGCTGGTGGCGGCCCCACCGCCGTGACCGAGCTTGCGCTGCAATGCGCGCCGATGTCGTCCGCGACGCGGGCAGACGCGCAGGGGCTGCTCGGCGCGTTCCTGCGTGACGACGCGCACTACGGCGCTTCGGCGTCGGCGTATGGCGACGGCGGCGCCCCGGCCCTGACGCGCGCGCTTGATCATTTTCTCGCGCGACCGGCGCTGGGCTTCGTGTGGCTTGCCCATGCGCGGGAGCATGGGCGGCGTGTCGCCGTTGGCGCCTGCGTCGTCTGCCGCGCGATCTCGACGTCGCGGGGGGCGCTGGTGGCGAAGCTCGACGACGTCACCGTGCACCCGGCGTGGCAGGGACGCGGCGTGGGCGGCCGCATGCTGGAAGCGCTGCGGGAGCACCTGCGCGGCGAAGGCATGACGCGCATCGACTCCGGGTGTCACCGCGCCAATGCCGGCGCCTGGCGTTTCTACGAACGGCTGGGCTTCGCGCCGCTCGACGATGAACGCATCGCCTGGTTGATCTAGGGCCCTGTCGCAATGCCATGTCACGCGTCGTCATCCCTGCGAAACCGGGGATTGAGCGTCCTGCCGGACTCGCACTCTGCGAGGCCGACAAGACGCCACGAGGTTCCCGCGTTCACCGGAACGACGGAGCACTTTTCATGAAATTGGCTGGAACACAATAGGCAAACGATGGCGCGTCTCTTCATCCTCGTGCCCGCGGCCGGCGGCGGTTCGCGCTTCGGCAAACCGCTTCCGAAGCAGTACGCGCTGCTGGCGGGACTTCCGGTGCTCGCGCACTCGCTGACGCGCCTGGTTGACAGGCTGGCACCCGCCGGCACCTTCGTCGCGCTCGCCGCCGACGACTTGCACTACGACCGGATGCCGGGCCGGCCGGCGGCGGTCGTCGCGCTGCGCTGCGGCGGCGCGACACGCGCGGAGACGGTGCGCAACGCGCTGTCCGAACTCGCCGACCGTTGCGGAGACGACGACTGGTTGCTCGTGCATGACGCCGCGCGGCCGTGCGTGCCGCGCGATGCGCTCGCCCGGCTGGTCGAGCATCTGCGCGACGACGCCGTCGGCGGCCTGCTCGCGGTGCCGGTGGCCGACACGTTGAAGCGGAGCGACAACGATGCCGACGCGCCGCATGCGGTGGCGACCGTCCCGCGCGCCGGACTGTGGCAGGCGCAGACGCCGCAGATGTTCCGCTTCGGCGTGCTGCGCCGCGCGTTCGACGACGAGCGCGCGCTCGCATGCACGGACGAGGCGCAGGCGGTGGAGGCGCTCGGACTCGCGCCACTGCTGGTGCGCGGCAGTGCCGCCAACCTGAAGATCACCTATCCCGACGACCTGACACTGGCCGCCGCCGTCCTCGCGGCGCAGGCGGCGGAGAACTCTCCTCCATGACGATGCGCATCGGCACCGGATTCGACGTCCACGCGCTGGTCGCGGGAAGGCCGCTCGTCATCGGCGGCGTCACCATTGCCTACCCGCGTGGCCTGGCCGGCCACTCCGACGCCGACGTGCTGCTGCACGCGATCGCCGATGCGTTGCTCGGCGCGCTGGCGCTGGGCGATCTCGGCGTCCATTTTCCCGACAGCGATGCGCGCTGGAAGGGCGCCGACAGCCGCGTCCTGCTGCGGCATGTCATGTCGCTGGTGGTCGCGCGCGGATGGGAAGTCGGCAACGTCGACGCCACAGTGATCGCGCAGGCGCCGAAGCTCGCGCCACACGTGCCGGCAATGCGCGCGAACGTCGCGGCCGACTTGGCATGCGACATCGACCGGGTGTCGATCAAGGCCACGACGACGGAACGGCTGGGCTTCGCCGGCCGCGAGGAAGGGATCGCGGCGGAAGCGGTGGTGCTGCTCGCGCCGCGGACTACCGCCCCGCAGCAGTGAATCCACGCGCCCGCGCCAGAGCGCTGCGCGCGTAACGCTAGCGTGGCGATGGCAGCGGCAGCTCCACGTGCGCCACCGTGCCGCCACCGGCGCGCGGCAGCAGATCGAAGCGGCCGCCGTGCAGCCGCGCGATCCGGTCGACGATCGCGAGCCCGAGACCCGCGCCGGCCGCGCCGTCGACGCGCGTGCGCGCTTCGGTGGCCCGCGTGAACGGCTGCTTCAGGCGCTCGACCTGATTCGCCGCGATGCCGTTGCCGCGATCGGACACTTCGATCGCCGCAATGCCGCCTTTCATCGACGTCGTCACTTCGACGGGCGGCGCCCCGTACGCGAACGCATTGTCGACGAGGTTGCTGACGAGGCGCGAAATCGCCGTGGGCTTGAGCGGCAGCACCGCCTTGCTCTCCGGCACGAACGTGATCGCCTTGCCGGCGCGCACGTACCGGTCGACGCAGGCGCCGACGACTTCGTCCAGGCTGGCGGATTCGAACGCGGTGGCCGCGTCGGTCCGCGCGAAGTCCAGGAACTGGCCGATGATACGGTCCATCTCCTCGATGTCGGACACCATGCCTGTGCGCAGCTGCTCGTCGCGCGTGCCCATCTCGACGCCCAGCCGCAACCGCGCGAGCGGCGTGCGCAGGTCGTGCGACACGCCCGCGAGCAGTAGCGCACGGTCCTGCTCGATCTGCCGCAGGTTCGACGTCATGGCGTTGAAGCCGCGGTTGACCGCCGCGATTTCGGTGGGTCCCGACTCGGGCAGCGGTGGCGGCGCTTCGCCGCGACCGACGCGTTCGACAGCGGTCGTGAGTTCGCGCAGCGGCCGGGCGAGATAGCGGGCGAAGAGGTAAGCGGCGATCAGCAGGAAACTGAGCACCGCGAGCGTCCACGCGATCGCGCGCGTCGGCAACTCGTCGGCGGGCGCGCGCGGCGGCACCGACACGCCGATCCAGTAGGGCGTGCCGGCCGCCAGCACGCGGACGAAGAGCATCTGCAAGCGCGGCGCGAACCGGATTTCGGTCTCCGGCCCGAGGCGTTCGCGCAGTCGCTCGGCGAGATCCTGCATCAGGGCGCCGCCGGGCGGCTGCCCGCGCATCGGCCGTTCGGATTCCGGAAAGATGCGAACGTTGTATTCGCGGCTCAATTGTTGGAGCGTCTCGCGGCGCTGCGGTCCGTCGGCGGCTTCGAGCGCGGCGCGAATCGCCTGCAGCTGCACGAGCTTGGTCTCGGACAACTGGCGATTGAGGAGATTGGCGCGTTCCAGCCGAAACAGCAGGATGCTGGTGAGCACCGCCAGCGCCACCACGGCAACGAGCAGCAGGCCCAGGCGCCCGAACAGCGAGCGCGGCAGCAAGATCACGTGGCGTCGCCCGGCGGGGCGGCGTCGGCGGGCGCATCCGATACGGGAGATGTCGAGTCGGGGACGTACACGTAGCCGAAGCCCCAGACCGTCTGGATGAAACGCGGATTCGCGGGGTCGGGCTCCACCAGTTTGCGCAGCCGCGACACCTGGACGTCGATCGCGCGATCGAAGACCTCGTGGTCGCGTCCGCGCGCGAGCATCATGAGCTTCTCCCGCGCGAGCGGCTGGCGCGGGTGCTGCGCGAAGACGCGCAGCAGCGAGAACTCACCGGTGGTCAGCGCGACGCTCTTGCCGTCGCACAGCAGCGTGCGCGCCGCGAGGTCGAGTTGGTGCGGACCGAAGGCGATCATGCCTTCCTCCGCCGGCGCGCCCGGGATCAGGTGCTCGCCATGACGACGCAGCACCGCATGGATGCGCGCGACGAGCTCGCGCGGATTGAAGGGCTTGGGAAGGTAATCGTCGGCGCCCATCTCCAGGCCGACGATGCGGTCGACATCCTCGCCCTTCGCCGTCAGCATGATGATCGGCACCATTTCGCCGGCGCCGCGCAGCCGCCTGCACACCGAAAGCCCGTCTTCTCCGGGCAGCATGAGGTCCAGCACCACGAGGTGCGGCGGGTCGCGCTGGAGCTTTCGATCGAGTTCGCGCGCGTCGGCGAGCGCCGCCACCTGAAAACCCTGCTCGCCCAGGTAGCGTGTCAGCAGGTCGCGCAGTCGCACGTCGTCGTCGACGACGAGAATCTTGGTGGGACCTGTCCTGGCGACCATAGGTGCGATTAGAACGGTAGGAGGGCGCGCCACGGCGACGCAACTGTAAGTGATTGTAACGGCAGGGGGGAAAGGCAACGTCCCGTTGCAATAGAGACTCCGGTGCCGGCGAACTCTCGACAACAATGCGATTCGAACGTTCGAGCCCCCCGCAACCGATGAATCGGACGCGGGGTGGTGCGGAATCACCCATTGTCGTACTGGAAAAGGACACCAAGATCATGAAGACCCGAAACGCACGCTGGACCGGAGTCATGGCCGGCGCACTCATTGCCCTCGGATCGCACGCGGCACTGGCGCAGCCCGGCGGCGGCATGGGCCACCACGGACCCGGTCAAGGCGCTGGCCACGGCTTTGCGATCGAAGGCGTGCTCGCATCGCTCAAGGACCAGCTCGGACTCAACACGTTGCAGCAGGTGATGTGGGACAACGCCGCGGCACAAACCAAGGCAGCGCGCGGCAACGCACGCGCGGGCATGGAGCAGGTGCACGCCGCGCTGAACGCGGAGCTGGCGAAGGCGGAACCCGACTTCGCCGCGGTCGCCAACGCGGCCGACGCCGCGCAGGCGAACAACCAGGCGCTGCGCAAGCAGGTGCGTGACGAATGGCTGAAGCTCTACGCGACGTTCAGTCCCGCGCAAAAGGTCGTGGTTCGCGACGCGGTCAAGGCGCGGGTCGCGCGCATGGATTCGTTCCGTGACAAGATGAAGCAGCGGATGCAATCGCGGTCGCCGGGCGGCGGCAGCTGATCCGTCGCTCGCGGCGACGTTCGTCGCCGATGCGAAAACTGCCGCCTTCGGGCGGCAGTTTTTTGGCTGACGCCCTAGGCACCGACCGCGACGTCCGGCGACCGCGTCCGCCGCCGGAGCGCTATATTCCGGCGTCATAAAGCTTGACCATTAAGACGATCGTCGGCTGACATTGCCGGGACTGGCCGCGGACCCAAGCAATCGATACGCAGAAATCGACGAAAGGACCGTTGAACGCCGCCATTCAAATGTCATGAAGATGTCAAGTAGTGGACAAACGCATATGACAAGTGAATTAAAAAATGCAATAAAAACAATGATATAAACAGAAGTGTTCACATGGCATGTGCATAAAACAAGGAGTGGTGTGACCGTTTGTCGCCTGAATATCAAACATCTCTTGTAATTAAAAATCTGCTAGGGAATAATCCGGACACACGGGGAGGTGCCGTCCTACAAAGCCGCAGCCGTTGCGGCCACCGGCGGGCAAAACCAGCTTCCTCACCATGGGAAACATCGACCAAGAGTCCGGAGGCCGGTGATGCAGGGCGAAACCAGGTTGGCAAAGCAGGGGGCACCGATGTTCAATAGCTGGCGTAACAGCTTGATCGTGGCAGTGGCGCTGGTCGCGGGTCTTACCGCGGGCATCGGCAATGCGCAGCGGAACACTCCGCCAACAATTTCCCTGTCTGCCTCGGCGACGGCCATAACGATCGGCGGCTCGAGCGTGCTGACGGCATTGGCCTCCGATCCGGGGGGCAGCATCGTCCGTGTGGTCTTCTACAGCAACGGCGTGCAGCTCGCGCAGGATACGGCGGCGCCCTACACCTACACGTTCTCCCCCGCGACGGCCGGCACCTTCACGATGACCGCGGTCGCCACCGACAACCAGCTGGGGCAGTCGACGTCGTCGCCGGTGGTGATCACCGTCGCTTCGGCCGGCAATCAGGCGCCCACCGTCTCGATGTCCGCATCGCAGACCACCATGGCGCTCGGCAGCGCGACGCTGTTGTCCGCCACGGCCGCCGATACCGACGGCACGGTGACGCAAGTGGTCTTCATGAGTTCCGGCGCGCCGATCGCCACGGTGACGTCGGCGCCGTTCCAGTTCAATTACGTTCCTCAGGCTGCGGGCACGTTCTCGCTGACGGCCGTGGCCACCGACAACGCAGGTGCCACCGGTACCTCGAGCCCGGTTTCGCTGACGGTCAACACGGCTTCCGCGCCGCGCGACAACAAGGCTCCGACGGTGTCGCTCAGCGCCACTTTCACGGCGGTGCAGGTCAACACGGCAACGTCGCTGACCGCGAACGCCAGCGATCCCGACGGCACCATCTCGAAGGTCGAGTTCCTCAACGGCACGACGATCATCGGCACCGATTCGACGTCGCCGTACACGGTCAACTTCACGCCCACGACCGCCGGCACGTATCAAATGACCGCCCGCGCCTACGACAACTGGGGCGTGATGACGATATCGAACACCGTGTCCATCGTCGCGTCGACGGCCCCGTCGGCGGCGCAACTGCCGC
Organism: Betaproteobacteria bacterium; assembly: GCA_039933655.1. Taxonomy (GTDB): domain Bacteria; phylum Pseudomonadota; class Gammaproteobacteria; order Burkholderiales; family Casimicrobiaceae; genus VBCG01. Next base: position 7,974 of record JBDTNR010000081.1, read on the forward strand.
GGATCACGCTCTCGCTGTCGAATACGCTGTTCTCCCCGGGCGCCACGGTGACGCTGACAGGCGCGGCCGCGGCCACGGCCTCGGGCGCCACCGTCAGCCGGGTGTCGTTCTACATGAACGGCACCAAGCTGATCGACGACACGGTGACACCGTATACGACCACCACCACGCTGCCCAACACGGGCTCGTACACATTCCGCGCGGAAGTGGCGGATTCGCTCGGCCAGATCGTGACGACGCTGAACCAGGTGGCGGTCGTGCAGAACGCGCCGGCGGTGGCGACGACGAGCGCGGACGTCTGGAGGCTCCTGAACCAGGCGACGTTTGGCGCATCGCAGGCCGAAGCCGCACGCGTCGTGTCGATGGGTATCCCCGCCTGGATCAACGACCAGCTGGCGCAGCCGATCTCCGGCTATCCCGATTCGAAGTACAACCGGATCCAGCTCAACACGTCGGTCGACTGCACGACGACGCGGCCCAACAACGGCGGCAACTATCCGGCGGACTCGCCGGAGGCCATGTGCGTCCGCGATCACCTTTCGCTCGCCATGGTGCAACGCGACTTCTTCGCCAATGCCAACTACGCGCCGGACCAGTTGCGCCAGCGCGTCGCCTGGGCGTTGTCGCAGATCGTCGTGACGTCGGCCAACGAGCCTGACCTGTCGTACGCCCACGTGATGTCGCGCTACCAGAGCATCATGTTCCAGGAAGCGTTCGGCAACTACGAGTCACTGTTGCGGAAAGTGACCTACAACCCCGCGATGGGCAACTACCTCGACATGGTCAACAACGACCGGCCGGCGGGAACGCGGGTGCCGAACGAGAACTACGCCCGTGAAATCCTGCAGCTCTTCTCGGTCAACTTGGTCGAGCTGAACGCCAACGGCACGCCGCTGCTGGACGCACAGGGACAGCAGATCCCGACGTACACGCAGTCCGACATCGCGGAATTTGCGCGGGTATTCACCGGATACACGTACGCGAGCGCCGCCAATCCGGGCGGCCCGGCCACCGCCAAGACGGGTACCCGTTACTACGGCGCGCCGATGATCCCGTACCCGACCACCGCGACGCTCGGACACGATCCGCTTGCCAAGACGCTGCTGAACGGCCTCGTTCTGCCGGCCGGGCAGACGGGGCAGCAGGACATCGATGCCGCCGTCCGCAACGTGTTCATGCACCCGAATACCGGCGTGTATGTCGGCAAGCAGCTGATCCAGCGGCTGGTCACCGGCAATCCGTCGCCGCTCTACGTTGCACGGGTGACGGCGGTGTTCAACAACAACGGTAGCGGCGTCCGCGGCGACATGGCGGCCGTGGTGCGGGCGATCCTCCTCGATGCGGACGCGCGCGGCCCGGCGAAGACCGCCCCGGACTTCGGCACGCTGAAGGAACCGGTGCTGATGGTTACGGGCATGATCCGCGCGCTGAGCGGCCTGACCGACGGCGTGCGGCTCGAAGGTGCCACCGGCGCCCTGGGCCAGCGGCCGTACTACTCGCCGACGGTGTTCAACTACTTCATGCCGGACACGAAAGTGCCGGGCACGTCGATCCTCGGACCCGAATTCGGCATCCACACGACCGTGACCGCGATCGGACGTGCGAACCTGGTCTACACGCTGGTGTATGGCGGGTACAACCCCGACGCCACGATCCCGAACGCGACGGGGACGAAGCTGTTCCTGGCGCCGTTCGAGGCGCTGGCCGATCAGCCGGCAGCGATGGTATCGGCGGTCAACCAGAGGCTCGCCGGCGGGCAGTTCCCGGCGGCGCTCGAGCCGACGATCGTGACGGCCGTCAGCGCCATCGCGATCAGCGCCACTCCCACCGCAGCAGAGCGGACGGCTCGAGCCAGAATGGCCGTCTACCTGATGGCTTCGTCCTACGACTACCAGGTGCAGCGCTAACATGAATAACAATCGCCGGAAGTTTCTTACCTCCACGAGCGCCCTTACCGCGGGTGCTCTCGCCGGAAACCTTGGTACGTGGGGCGTCGAAAGCGCCTCGGCGGCCGTCGGCAGCGGCTACAAAGCGATCGTGTGCGTGTTCCTGTTCGGGGGCAACGACTCGAACAACATGA
>JBDTNR010000082.1:0-9911 GCA_039933655.1 Betaproteobacteria bacterium
GCTCGCGCAGCATCGACAGGCCGATCAGGTCGGCCACGAAGATCTCGGCGCCGAACTGCTTCATCGGGATCGCCGACTGGAACGCGAGGATCAGGCCCAGCAGGAACGAGATGAGCGCGACGATGGGCAGTGCGTCGACGCCCGCCCGCTCGCAGATCAGCGCGACGTCGCGCCAGCGGACCGTCGACGGATGCCGGATCGCGCTTGCCAGCGCCGCCGTGCTCTGGCCCAGGAATTCGATCTGCGTGCGCATGTCGCGCAGCACGATCGTCGCCGTGCGACCGATTTCCTCTATCGCCGGCCGCCGCGGGGGTTCCGGGTCGAGATCGTGGTCGAACGTCTGCGGATCGAACTGGCGCAGCAGCGCCGTGTAGGCAGGGCTCAAGTTCGCCAGCTCGACCGGCGAGGCGCGCGGCTGGCGCAGGAGGTCGACCAGCAGCGCAATGCCGGCACCGTCGCAATAGTCGACCCCGGCCGCGTCGACGACGACGGGTCCGGACGCGGCGCCCTGCACGGCGCTCAAGGCCTGCCGCCAGACTTCGGGAATCGTCGTGGCGTCGAGCCGACCCGACAACGCGAGGACTGTCCGGCCGTCGGGCGACGCGGTGACGGCGAGCGCCGCAGCCGTCACCGGCTGCCTCGCCTAACGATCGTTCGTGCCCTCGTGACGCACACGCTGATCGTCGGCCCGAGACTGCTTGCCTGCCCGGGTCGCCAACTGCGTCTGTCGTGTGCGCCGCAATTCATGTCCGGACCACTCTGCGGACCGCGAGCGGGCGCCAACGACGAGGCACGGCGCGTTCCATTCAAGGATTGACGAGCTCGATGTTGTTGCCGGAAACCCGCACGTAGTCGCCCTGCTGCACGAAGAGCGGCTCGTAACCGAGCGACACGACGCGCGCCGGTCCGCTGTCCATCTTGAGCGTGACGTCCCACCGCTGCCGCCGGTACTCGTTCGGCCGCTGCGCGTAGATGGCGCCGCCAGCGGAACCGAGCACGACCATGCCCTGGTTCGTGAAGCCGGGTCCGATCATCATCTGCGTCGACGAGCCCGACATGCCTGAGAGGCCCGCCACACCCATCGACCCCGGCGACACCGAACCGAGCGGCGTCCAGGTCTGCCGCTCGGTGACGGGCACGATGGACTCGATGACGCCGCACGCGCCATTGCACGGCGGCCGCACCGTGCCCTGCGCCCACGCGTTCGCCGCGGCGAAGGCCAGCGACATCAGGAGGGCGGCAATCAGCGCGTGCATCGTCAATCCGGCAACGAGTTGAGGTAGAACATCGCGTTCAGCAACGGGCCCGGCGTGCCGAACGGCGCCAGCCACTGGATGAAGATCGGGTCGATGCCGCCCGACTTGTAGAGCGACGTGAGCGTGCGGTTGACGAGCAGGCGGAACTCGGGATCGTCGCGCGGCAGCACCAGCGCGTAGGGCTCGAACGAAAAATCGTCCTGGATGAACGCGAGGTCGGCGCCGCGCGCGTCCGCCGACTTGAGCTGCGTCAGCAGCATGCGGTCCGACGCGTAGGCATCCGCCCGGGCGGCGAGCACCGCGGCCACGCCTTCGGCGCCATCCTTGACCGAAACGAGCGTGGCAGTGCCGCCGCTGATGGCAAGCGCCCGCTTCACCGCCGTTGCGGTGGTCGTGTCGGGCATCACGGCGATGCGCTTGCCGGCCAGGTCGCCGACGCGCGACGGCGCATCCTTGCCGGCGCGCACGAGCGCGCTGCCGCCGTCGACAAAGATCGGCACGCTGAAGTCCACGCGCTCCATCCGCGACAGCGTGATGGTGGTGGTACCGCATTCGGCGTCGATCCGGCGGGCGACGACGTCGGTGATCCGCGTCTCGCTGTCCACCGGACGCCACGCCACCTTGAGATTGGACAGTCCCAGCGAACGGCCGATCGCTGCCGCGACCTTTTCGCACAACTCGACCGAATAGCCGCGAACCTGGCCGTTGCGTTGCCTGACCGAAAACGGTGCGGCACCGTCGCGGTAGCCGAACGTCACGGTGCCGCTGGCCTTGATGCGGTCGAGCGTCGGCGACGCCGCCGCCGCGGCACCCGCGAAAAGGCATCCGGCAACAAGGGCAAGAACCAGGCGCGATGTAGCCATAGGGAACGGCATGCGTGTGGCGGGTGGCGGCGGCGCGGAGTTTAGCATGCGTAGGCCCGCCTTTCGTCGCCGCGGCACGGGCCCAGCCGGGCTTCGCGACGCTTCGCTCGCGGCCGGTGCACGTGTCGCGCGCGGCGGCCATCGGCAAGCCCTGGCGTCGTTCGCGCGTCATCGCCTGACGGCAGTCAACGCCCATGTCGCCACTTGCGAAAGGGGTGGTGTAGAATGGCGGGTTGTGCACATGCAAGAGTCTGGCCGCCCGCCAAGCCGGGCGTGCCGCGCGCAATGCCCGCGGGCAGCGCACCACTTCCCCACCTTCAAGGTCCCCATCGTGAACAGATTCCTCATTGGTATGTTCGTCGTCGCGCGCCTGCTCGCGGGCGGCGCCGACGCGCAGACGGCGCCCAACACGCTGGCCCGGATCAAGGCTGCCAAGGCGATCAATGTCGGATTTTCCGGCGACTCGCTGCCGTTTTCATTCGTCGGACCGAACAACGAGCCCGCCGGCTATTCGATCGACATCTGCAAGCGCGTGATCGCGCAGATCGGCCGTGCCGTGGGCGAGCCCACACTCAAGGTCAACTGGCTGATCGGGTCGGTCACCGAGCGCCTGCAGATGGTCGCGTCCGGCCGGGCGGACATCGAGTGCGCCAATACGACGCAGACGCTCTCCAGGCTCGCCAACGTCGATTTTTCCAACCTGATCTTCGTCGACGGCGGCGGCTTCCTCGTCACGACGGATTCGCCGGTCAACAAGCTTGCCGACATGGCGGGCAAGAAGATCGCCGTGCTGACCGGCACGACGACCGAGGCCCGCCTGAAGGCCACGCTGGAGCGGCGGCTCGTCACCGCGACCATCGTGCCGATCAACAATGCCAACGAAGGCGTGGCGATGCTCGAGTCGGGCAGCGTCGATGCCTATGCCGGCGACAAGATCAAGCTGGTCGGCCTCGCCGCGCAGGCCAAGACACCCGCCAAGCTCGCGCTGCTCGCCGAGGACCTGTCGATCGAGCCGTACGCGTTCGCGCTGCCGCGCAATGACTCCGCGCTGCGCCTCGAAGTGAACAGGGCGCTGACGCAGGTGTACATGGGCGGCGAGATCGAGCCGATCTTCGCGGCCTGGCTCGGCAAGCTCGGCCGTCCGTCGGGCCTGCTGGCCGCGATGTACCTCCTCTATTCGATCCCCGACTAAAAAACGCACGCGGCCAACGCCTTTGCGCGCGGCCGCGGCGAAACCAAATGACGCGAGCCGACGTCAAACGCTTGCACGAGTCCACGGTAGGAGACTGACAATGATGAACTTCGCACACTGGCGGCAATCGTTCGCCGCCATCGCCGCCAGCGCGGCCCTGCTACTGGCCGGCTGCAGCACGCCGCCGGCCTACCAGGTCAGCCAGATGCCTGCGGCGCGCGCCGGCACCGTCGAATCGATCACGACGCATACGGTCCAGAACGTCCCCAATGCCGTCGGCGCCATCGGCGGCGCGCTGATCGGCGGCGGACTGGGCAGCCTGATCGGCGGCGGCACGGGCAAGACGGTGGCGACAGTCGTCGGCGCCATCGGCGGCGGCTTCGTCGGCAACGAACTGGCGAGCAAGGATCAGTCGCTCGTCTGGCAGATCGGCGTGCGTTACGACGACGGCACCTACGCTACCGTACAGCAAACGTCGGCGCCGGGATTGCGCATCGGCGACCGCGTACGGGTGACTTCGACGGGCATCGAGATGCTGCGCTGACGCGCGTCGCCCGGATGTCCGCATTTGCAATGGCGGGCCCACAGAGCCCGCATCTACAAGAGAGGGTACGACAATGAGCAAGTTACTGCAGAGAATGGCAAGTGCAACAATGGTGGCCGCGGCCGCCGTCGGATTCACCGCGACGTCGGCGTTCGCGCAGGGCGACCAGCAGGTGCTGGTCAACCAGTCGGCGACGACGCTGTCGAACTTCATGCGTGATCCGGAAATGAAGTGGCTGCAGCAGAATTTTGGCCGCGCGAAGGCCGTGATCATCGCGCCCGAAATCGTCAAGGCCGGCTTCATCATCGGCGGCTCCGGCGGCCGTGCAATCGTCGTCGCCAAGGCGGGCGGCAAGTGGGTCGGCCCGTCGTTCTACACGATGGCCACCGCCAGCGTGGGCTTCCAGGCCGGCGTCGCCGTGTCCGAGATGGTCACGCTCGTGATGACCGACAAGGGATTGAACTCGCTGCTGGCGGCCAACTTCAAGATGGGCGGCGACGCCAGTGTCGCGGCCGGTCCGGTCGGCGCGGGCGCCAAGTCCGACGTCGCGGCAGACCTCATCACGTTCACGCGGGCGAAAGGTGTGTACGGCGGGCTGAACCTCGACGGCACGCTCGTGAACCTGTCGGACGAATGGAACAAGGCCTACTACGGCAAGACGGTGCTGCCGCCGGACATCCTGATCAAGGCCAACGTCAGCAACAAGGGCGCCGACGCGCTGCTCGCCGAGGTCGCGAAGGCCGCGGGCAAGTAGTTCTCCGCGCTTCACAGCACCATGCAAAGGGCCCCGAGTGGGGCCCTTTGTCTCTTCTCGAAGTTAGGATGCGCGTTGTTGCGGGACGCGAATACACTGTCAAGTCGTCGTCGATGCTGTCAGGGATATCGCGGTCGGTCGCCGCGATACGCAATGTGCAGTCAAGACTCGGAGCACGCATGATTAATGTTCGTCAGATTTCCACATCCGCGAATCGCCAGGGCGCCTCGCGCTTGCCTTCCCTGCCGATGGTCATCGCAATGTTTTTTTTCGCGATGAATGCCGTTGCGCAGGCCCCGGCGGCAGCGGGCGGCGCGGCGGAGGCGCCGTCCGGCCAGGAGATTGCCACGCTCGTCGGCCCGATTGCGCTCTATCCGGACGATCTGGTCGCGATCATCCTGCCGGCTTCGACCAATCCGCTGCAGCTCGTGCAGGCGGATCGCTTTCTCGACAAGCGGAAGACCGATCCCAAGCTCCCGGTCGACGAAAAGTGGGACGACTCGGTCAAGTCGCTGCTCAACTACCCCGACGTGGTGAAGATGATGAGCGGCGATCTCGACTGGACGAGCGCGTTGGGCGAAGCGGTTGTCGCCGATCAGGGCGCCGTGCTGGAGGCCATCCAGGTCTTTCGCCGCAAGGCGCAGGCCGCGGGCAACCTCAAGTCCGACGGCAAGCAGGTCGTGGTGGTCGATAAGCAGATCATCACCATCGCCCCCGCCGATCCGCAGGTGATCTACGTGCCGCAATACAACCCGTCCACCGTCGTCGTGTACGGATCGGGGCCGGTCTACGGCTACTACCCGACGCCCTATCCGTCGTACTACTACCCGTATCCGCCCGGTGCCGCACTCGCCACCGGCATCATCTGGGGCGCGGCGATCGGCGCAGCCTGGAATGGTGGCCACTACGCCACGCACTACGGCGGGAATGCCAATATCAACATCGATCGCAACACGACCATCAACAGGGGCAACATCAACACCGGCAACATCAACACCGGCAACATCAACCGCCCCGGCCAGCAGCCCGCCGGCGGCAGCACCGCATGGAAGCCCAACAAGCAGCCCGGCCAGGTCAGCAACGCCGTCGGCAAGAGCGGAACCACCGCGCGCGCAGGCGATGCGCGCGGGGGCGGTGGCTACGGCGGGGCCGGCGGAGGCGCGCGGCCATCGGCGCAGCCCGCTGGCGGTGCAATGGGGAGCGGCGCAGGGGCGCGCAACCAGCCCGGCTCGATCAGCGCGTCGCCGCGCGACAACTATGGCGGCGGCAGCCGGGGCGCCTCGGGCGGCGATGCCTTCGGTGGCTACGGTTCCGGACGGCAAACGCAGATGGACAGTTCGCGCGGCGCGGCGAGCCGCAATTCGATGTCTGGCGCAGGCGCGCGTCCCACGTCAAGCGCCGGTGCTTCGCGGTCGATGCCGAGCGGTGGCGGTGCGCGCGCCGGTGGCGGCGGTGCGCGCGGTGGTGGCGGCGGCGGGCGCGGTGGCGGCGGCGGGCGCCGGTGACGACCGGAGAATCCTAATGCACCCATACCCTACAGTTGAAAGCAAGGCTTCCGTCATGAACATCACCCGCCTTTGGTCCTTTGTCCGCCGGCTGGCGCTGGCGCTGCTGGTGGCCGTGCCGCTCGCCGCGGCAGCCGCCCCGCAGGACACGTTCGCGACGCCGGAAGCGGCGGTCGATGCGCTGATGGCGGCGCTCAAAACCGACGGCGATGCGGCGATGGTCGCGATCTTCGGCGAAGATCACAAGGACCTCGTCATCAGCTCCGATCGCGCGGCGACCAGCGCCACGCGGGCAAAAATTCTCGCGGCCATGCAGACGCTGCGCGTGCTGCAGACGCCGAGTCCGGACCGTCGCGTGCTGGTGATCGGCGATGAGGCGTGGCCCGTGCCCATTCCCATCGTCCGCGCGGGCGACCGCTGGCGCTTCGCCACCGAGGAAGGTGCCACCGAGCTCGTCAATCGCCGCATCGGCGGCAACGAGCGCAACGCCATCTATGTGCTGCGCGCCTATATCGATGCGCAGCGTGCGTTCGCCGCGCGCGATCGCGACGGCGACGACGTGCTTCAGTACGCGCAGAAGATCGCCAGCACGCCGGGCAAGCAGGATGGCCTGTACTGGCCTGCCGACACCGCAAAAGGCGAAGAAGCGAGCCCGTTCGGACCGCTGATCGCCGAGGGCGCCGGCTACCTCAAGGGTCACACTGCAGCCGACCCCTACCGTGGTTATCGCTTCAAGATCCTCACCCGCCAGGGAAAGAGCGCGCCGGGCGGCGCCTACAGCTACGTGATCAATGGCCGCATGATCGCCGGCTTCGCGATGGTCGCGTATCCCGCCGACTTCGGCGCGAGCGGCGTGATGACATTCATCGTCAGCCACAACGGCAAGGTCTACGAGAAGGACCTCGGCAAGGATTCCACCGCGATCGGCGCCAGGATGTCGACGTTCGACCCCGGCGCCGGATGGAAGGAAGTGGCGCCCTGAAGGACGTCGGCCGTTCCTCGCATTCGTTGTCGCTTCCCACGGAACGGTCGGACTGGCGAACCCGGACGAACCGGTGCTGGATGGTCATTGGTCAGGTGAACATTGCCCTCGTGGGGTGAGAACCCCGATTGAGTCCTCGCACCCGAGAGTTCGGCAACGGGAACGTCGTGTTCCGCGACAGTCGGACGTCTCGCGGGTGCTGGGCGGGCCTCTATCTTCCAGGTTGGATGCCGCGACCGCCGTGCGCTCACGGTGCGCCGAAGATCGCTTTGAGCGACGGCGTCGTCGGCACCGCTTGCAGGTCGAGGGCGCGCTCGAGATCCTCGAGGTGCTCGGACATCAGGCGCGTCGCACGCCTGGCATCGCGCCTGGCGATCGCCTCGAGCAGTGCGACGTGGTCGGCATGCGCGTGAATGCGGTCGGGCTGCTCGTAGAGCGCGACGGCGAGCGACGTCTGCAGCACGAGCTCCGACAGGTAGCGGCCGAGCACCGGGTTGCGGCACAGTTCGCCCAACCGCCGATGGAAGCCGAGCGACAGCTTGAGACCGCCCGCGCGATCGCCGCGGCGATAGGCGGCCTCCTCGTCGCGCACCAGCCGCCGCAGCGCCGCGATCTCCATCCGTGTCGCCTGCCCGCAGGCTGTCGCTACCACCGCCGACTCGATGGCGCGCCGCGCGGCGAACACATGCGCGACATCGGCCGCCGACGGCCGCGCCACCACGGCCACGCGCCGATCGCGCAACGCGATGATGCCCTCGTGCGCCAGCGTGCGCAGCGCCTGCCGCACGATCGTCCGCGAGACGCCGAAGAAGGCGCCGAGTGGAATTTCCTGCATCTTGGTGCCGGGGGGCAGGCGCCGCTCGAGGATTGCGGTGCGTACCGCGTCGCAGATGCGCGCCTCCGCACCTGCCTTGCCCGCCGCCTTGCGCCTGCGCTCCGTCATGACGATCGAGCATAGGTCGGCGGCAGGCGCGGGTCAATGCCATCGCGCATAACCGATGCGAGCAATCGTGTATGCACGAATTTGCGCACCGCGGCCCATTCCGGTGCGCCGGCGACCCGAAGCGGTGCCGCCATGGCAGCGTGCGCCATAGCGACTCGCCGGTCGCGGTCCATCGCCGCCATTGCGCTCATCCGGTATGCAAAACGCCGATGCTCAACTGTTGACAACCGGCAACGCCCGGACGAGGATTGAGCCTCCCCGGACCCCGCTCCGGCTCCCGCGATTGGCGCCCATGGCGGCGGTTCCGCCCTCTCCTGTCCGCGCACCGATTCGCTTCCTGCTCAACGGCGATCCCGTGGCGGTGGAAGGTGTCGCGCCGCAGACGACCCTACTCCAGTTCCTGCGTGACCACCGACGGCTGACCGGCACCAAGGAAGGCTGCGCCGAGGGCGATTGCGGCGCCTGCACCGTCGTCGTCGCGCAGCCGGCGCCAGGCGCCCGCCATCTCGAATGGAAACCGGTCAACGCCTGCATCCGGCTGCTGCCGACGGTCGCGGGCAGGGCGGTGTTCACCGTCGAAGCGCTCAAGTCGTCGACCGACGCGCTGCACCCGGTCCAACGCGCGCTGATCGACTGCCACGGCTCGCAGTGCGGCTTTTGCACGCCGGGGTTCGCGATGAGCCTCTTCGGTCTTTACAAGAACGCGCATCGCCCCGATCGCGCCGCCATCGAGGACGCGCTGTCCGGCAACCTCTGCCGCTGCACCGGCTACCGCCCGCTCGTCGCGGCGGCGCAGGCGATGTACGACGTCGCCGCGGCGCCCGCCGCCGCCGGCTGGCGCGGTCCCGGCATCGCGGCCGACCAGAGCCGCGTCATCGATCCCGAGGAAGAGCTCCTGTGCGCGCAGCTCGCCGTGCTGGCGAATACCGGGACGTTCGCCTACGAGGCGGGCGGCCGGCGCTGGTGGTCGCCGGCCGACAGCGAAGCGCTCGCGGCGCTGCTCGTCGAACACCCGGACGCGCGCATCGTCGCCGGCGCCACCGACGTCGGCCTGTGGGTCACCAAACAGCATCGCGACCTGGGCGACGTCATCCATTTGGGCGACGTCGTCGACCTGGCCGTCATCCGCGAAACGGACAGCCATCTGGAAATCGGGGCCGGCGTCACGCTGACGGACGCGTTCGCCGCGCTCGAGCGCGATTGGCCGGAACTGCGCGAAGCCTGGGCGCGTTTCGCGTCGGTTCCGATCCGCAACTGCGGCACGCTCGCCGGCAACATCGCCAACGGCTCGCCGATCGGCGATTCCATGCCGGCGTTGATGGCGCTCGACGCCACCGTCGTCCTGCGCCGCGGCGACGCGACGCGCGAGCTGCCGTTGCCGGATCTCTACATCGCCTACCAGAAGACGGCGCTGCAGCCGGGCGAGTTCGTCGCCTGGGTGCGCGTCCCGCGACGGGTGCCGGGGGTGCTCGTCCGCGCGTACAAGATCAGCAAGCGCTACGACCAGGATATCTCCGCCGTCTTCGCCTGCTTCGCACTCGAGCTCGAAGGCACGCGCATCGTCTCCGCCCGCATCGGTTGCGGCGGCGTCGCCGCCACGCCGAAGCGCGCGACGGCGACCGAAGCGACACTCGCCGGGCGCCCCTGGGACGACGTCACGGCCACCGCCGCCGTTCGCGCGCTGGCGGACGAATTCACGCCGATCGGCGACATGCGCGCCAGCGCCGGCTACCGGCGCGCCGTGCTCTCCAACCTGCTACGGCGCTTCCGGCTCGAGACGTGCGGACAGCCGCCGCTGACGCGCGTCGACCAGGTCGCTTCCGCGTGCGTGGACCCGCTGACGTGAGCGCCGCCGGGCCGCCCCAAGGCGCG
>JBDTNR010000083.1:0-9881 GCA_039933655.1 Betaproteobacteria bacterium
GCGTTCCATCCCGGTCGTGCGCGAGCCGCATGGCGCCGCTGACGCGCACGGCGATGCGCGCCGCGTCGGCGCCGGGCGCCAGGGTGAATATCTTCTCGATGCCGGCGCCGCGCGCCGCGAGGTCGACGGCGACGCCCGGCCAGGCGTCGCCGAGCGATACGCGAGTGAACGTAGGCACGTCATGTTTCCATGCGGCGGGATCGTTGCCGACGAAGCGGCTGACGCGAGCGAGCGCTGCCGGACCGCTGCGCGGCACCGGATGCGCGCCGACCAGCGTTTCGGTCAGCACCCAGCCGCGAACGCGCGACCGCGCGGCGTCGCTGCGTACGGGAAATCGGTAGACCAGTTGCCCGGCGCGGGTCACGAACAGCGTGCCGGCGACCGTGCGGGCATGGAACGCCACGCGCGTATCGCCATCATCCGAGCCCGCGACGAACGGCACCTGCAGTGCCGAGATGTCGCGCTCGAAGTCCACCGGTCGAACCGGCGTGGGCGGGCGATCCACGACGGCCGCACCCGCCACGCCGTGCGCCACCAACGCAACGGCCAGCCATGCCAGCTTCCCGCCGCCGCAGCGCATCGTCGTGCGCGACGACGCCAGGGCGGCGACGAGCGCCGACATCGGCAGAAATCGGAAGTGTACTTGCACGTCATGCCGGCGGATGTTCATCATCCGCATCATACCGGCGCGCTCCGATACGGCTAACGACTGTATCTCGTCGACGACAACTCGCGCCACGACATGTTGGCGTGGCGACGCGACGATGGTCCCGGTGGTTGTCGGCCCGCAGCTGTCGGCACCTCCATCGTCGCGGCGTGTACGGGCGTCCCGGCAGCCGCGTCGTTCAATTCGCGGACGCCACGCTGCCTGCGCACCGCAACCTTAAGGGCGCCTGAAGCGGGCGCCCTTTTTTCTTTCCGGCCGACGCGCGGTGCCTGGCGCACGACCCGTTGTCATTGACCGTTGGCGGCGCAGGCGATTATCTTAGCGCCTGCAACGTTAGCGCCTGCAACGCGATCCTCCGGCGTGGATTCGCTGGCAATGCGCTTCCACCCGCGCCACCGGCGACACGCAGGACGCCTGCGACGCACACGCTATACACGGCAGTACGCGCAGTTCTTGAAAATTATTCCACGCGCAGTTGACCTGCGGCCACTTGTGATTGGAGCGCGCGATCGAAACGCGACGGAAGACCCTTGATGACGAATGACCGCGTGCGAAGACTGGCGACGGCGGCCTTGATCACTTCAGTCGCGGCCGGCTTCGTGCACGCGCAGGGCACGCCCGCCACGGCCGCATTCGCCGACGGACGCGGGTCGGTGAGCGTCGAGGCCCTGTTCGCGTGGTTCAAGGCGAGCCCGACGCCGGTGCCCATCATCAGCAACGACTACATCGACGAGCCCGGGACCAGCATCCTGCTGGGCGGCGGCTCGCTCGACACCAATCCCAATCCGGGCTTCCGGATAGCGGCGAGCTATCGTCTCGACGGCGGATGGGGTCTCGAAGCCATCGGCTTCTACCTGTCGTCGCGCACGATCTCCCGCGGCGTCAGCTCCACCGGCACCGCCGGGTCGACCAACCTGATGCTGCCGTTCTTCGACGTCGGGCGGAACTCGGAGAACATCACCGAGATCTCGTATGCGCCCGAGTATTCGGGCAGCGCGCAGGAATCGCTGACCAACAACTTGGGCGGCGGCGAGTTGAACGCGACATGGGCGTTGGTCCCGCAAGGGCCGTGGCGCACCGCGCTGATCGGCGGCTTCCGCTTCCTGCAGCTGCGCGAGGACTACACGATCACCACCACCAGTCCCTACATTGCGCCGAACCCGGCGGACATCTGGCAGACCACGGATGCGTTCAACGCGAGGAACCGCTTTTACGGTCTCCAGTTCGGCGCGCGCGCGCAGTACGACGACGGACCGTGGGTCGGCACCGGCTTCGCGAAGGTCGCGCTCGGCTCGATGCAGCAGACAGTGTCGGTCAACGGCTACCTGGAAACGAACGATTACAACGGTTATGGCGCGGTGCAGACTTTCGCCGGCGGGTATTTCGCGCTGCCGTCGAACATCGGCAACTACTCGCGCAACACGTTCGCCATCGTGCCGGAGGTGGCGCTGTCAATCGGCTACCGGATCACGCCGGCGGCCATCGTCTACGTCGGCTATTCGTTCCTGTACGCGAGCGACGTGGCGCGGCCGGGCGAGCAGATCAACCGCACCATCAATCCGACGCAGACCGTGTCCTATGGCAACGATCCGCCGGTCAATCCGCAGGGGCCGGCGCAGCCGACCTTCACGTTCAATACGACCGACTTCTGGGCGCAGACCCTGACGGTTGGCATCAGCTACCGCTTCTAGCGAGCCCGCCATGACCTTCCGTTTGCGCACTTTCGCTGCCCTCCTCCTTGCCGTGTCCGCCCTGGGCGCGGCCAGCACCGACGTGCTCGCGGCGAAGAAGGACAACGCCGTCGACTGCCCCGACGCCAACCGCTCGCCGCTACGCAAGGGCGACGTCGGCAAGGACCTCAACGTCATCGGGAAGTGCACGGTCGAGGGCGGCGACTACAAGTACGGCGCCGTCACCATTGCCGACAACGGCACGCTCACCTTCAACAACGCGAAGATCGACTTCACCGCGAAGTCGTTCATCATCCGGAAAGGCGGCGCCCTGCTCGCCGGCTCGGACACCGACCCGATCGGCAAAGGCGCCATCGGGAACAAGGTCGTGATCCGCCTGGACGGCGACCGGCCCGCGGTCCCGATGGACCATTCGTCCCATTTCGACGACTGCAGCATGGTCGACAAGGGCATCGGCGTGATGGACGGCGGCACGCTGCGACTGGTCGGCGCCCGGGGCGTGCCCAGCCGCGGCGGCGTCAGCTGGACGCACCTGAGCCGGCCCGCCGGCCCCGCCTTGTACGAGTCGGAGCAAGAGGCCGAGAAGGCCGTCAAGGACGGCCTTCTGGGACGCCGGATCGTCGTCGCCAGGGACGTCGCCGCCGGCCCCAACGCGTGGCAGCCGGACGACTGGATCGTCGTGGCCACCACCAGCTTCAGCCCGTTCGAGTCCGAGTTCGTGCAGATCGAGAGGATGGACCCGGACGGCGGCACCGGCACCATCATCACGCTGAAGACGGCGCTCAAGCATTATCACTTCGGCGGTCCCGATCCGGGTCCCGCCGTCGACCCCTCGCAGCCGTACGGCGCCGGCACCGCGTCGGCCAGCTTCAAGGCGGGCAAGGACCTGAACTACGGCGTCGACGAGCGCGCCGAGGTCGGGCTCATCACGCGCAACATCCAGCTCACGTCGAAGACGGTCGACGCCTACACGAGTCCGAAGGATGCCGGTCGCAACTGGGGCGGCGAAATGAAGGTCTGCAAGGGCTTCGCGGAAGCCACGATCGAGGGCGTCGAGATCGAGAAGTTCGGCAAGGACGCGCTCGGCAGCTATCCGATCCACTTCCACATGGTCGGCGCGTTCACCGGCAAGCAACGCGTCAACGCGAACAGCGTCCACCACAGTTACAACAAGTGCGTGACGATCCATTCAAGTACCAACCTCGCGTTCGAGAACAACGTCTGCGCACGGATCACCGGCCACGGGTTCTACCAGGAGATCGGCGACGAGGTTGGCACGCGGCTCGTGGGGAACCTGGTCGTCGGCGTCATGAACAACAATTTCGGCCTGCCCGCGGGCTCGAATCCGGAATCGACCACCGGCTGGTGGGAGGGCGACAACCTCGCCCGGTCGCTGGGATATACCGGCCTCGACATCCGCAACCACGACGGCCAGCTGAATCCGGTTCACGGGTCGTGCTACCTGGCCGACGCCAACAATGGTTTGCTGTACGCGAAGCGCAATCCCAAGCCCAACGAGCAGCCGGCCAAACCGTGCGACCAGACGAACGCGGCGAACCCCGAGTACTACTTCGAGCCGCCGACGGGCTTCTGGATCATCAATCCGAGCGCCGTGCTGGAAGGCAACTCCATTGCCGGATGCCAGGGATTGGGCCGCGGCTACTGGTACCTGCCCCCTGCCAACTACCAGCCGCCCGCCGTCTCCGGTCCCCTGCCGCCGGCGATCCAGTACACCCACAAGTTCCAGCAGGTGGGCCGTTTCCGCAACAACCGTGTGCATGGCTGTTACGACGGGATCTTCGGCGAGCCGGAGGAGCCGGTCGAATCCTCCGATCAACTGTTCCCGAAGGTGGCCGGGAATCCGGACGGCTACAACCTGATCGCGCGCTTCGAGGGCTTCACCGCGTCGCGCATCCGCAACCGCGCGATCTGGATGCGGCCGATGTGGTTCGCGTTCGAGAACGCGCGCATCGCGACCAGTCGCGAGGGCGTATCGCTGGTCACGTCGGGCGGGCTCGACGGCAACGCCCCGGGCGCATGGGGACTGCTGAAGCACGCGGTGGTCGTGGCGCTGTCGACGAACAATGTCGACCGCTGGGGGCCTTGCGCCAGCAAGGCGGGCAACGCGCAGGAATTCCCTGGCTGCGTCGATCGCAACCCCAACGCGAAGGACCTCTACATCAAGGGTTATCCGAGCCCGGCGTGGAACTTCGCCGGCTTCTATATCTACGACGGCCCGGTGCGCATCCACGACACGCGCTTCGTCCGCTTTCGCAAGAGCCTCCTGCTGCCGACGCCGCTGCTGACCGATCCCGACCAGACAGTACTGGCGGGCTTCAACAATTATTACGGGGTCTACAAGGCGTACGAAGGCGACGCGGCGCTCGGCTGGTTCCAGAACAACCAGAGCGCGTACCCGACGGCCACCGAGGTCCTGCGCCTGACGTTCGAGGAGACCAACCTGCGCCACCAGGTCTTCACCGAAAAGGTGAACTTCGGCAACTTCGACGACGGCGACAAGAACACGGCGGTCATCGATCGCGACGGCTCGCTCACCGGATTCCGGGTGCTCGACAAGGACGGCAATCTGAACACGGGCCACCACCCGATTTCCCTCAACAACCTGCCGTTCAACGCCTACTCGAACGCCGTCGACGAGTGCCATGCCGAAGGCGCGCAGGACACGCTGGCCGAGGGTCGGGCGACGTCACTGATCTCGCCGGGGAACATGGCCACGCTGGAGTTCGGCGCGCTGGCGGGCCCGGACGGCCTGACCCGTGGCGTCAATGATCCGAAGACGGGCTATCACCTGACGCAGTTCATGACGTTCACCAAGGACTCGGTCGACTACCCGAGCACCGGCGCGCACCAGTCGATGACACTGCACAGCCGCAACAACCTGGCGATCTGGGAGCCCAAGGTGACGAGCGGCCTGGGGTACACGGCCACGGCCTCCAACTCAAGCGCCAAGTATCCGTCGGTCACGCGCGATCCGCTGGGCATCCCCAGGTTCATCAACGTCGGCCTCACCGACGCCGTGAAGCCGGACATGGACAAGGACCCGTTTTTCATCCGGCTGGGGGTCTGCTACACGAACAAGGACAAGAGCCATCCGCAGACGCCCAAGTTCAGGATCCACCGCGGCTACAAGTCATGGGGCGGCAACGGCACCACCTACGACGATCCGCTGATGCGCAAGTACTTCAACAAGCTCAACAACCTGTGGGATGGCCAGACCTGCGACAACCTCGACTACCAGGTGGTGGACAACACTCGGCGCAATGACTTGGGCTGCCCCGCCGACGGCGTGGTGATCCAGCCGGACTCCCGAACCTGTCCACCGGGCTCGGTCCCCGGGGGCAAGAGGGACGCGCGCAACGAGGAAGTCTGCATCTTCGAGACCCAGACGCTGACCGAGGAGAAGGACTTTGCGAAGCTCGCGAAAGCCGACGGCACGCCGGTTGATCCGCCCAAGTACTACTACGACGCCACGACCGGCATGCTGTACTTCTACGTGATGCAGAAGGAAAGGAACATGCAGGGATCGTCGCCGATCGGCAGCTGCGTCAACGGCAGCGATTCCGCATGTCCCGACCCGACAGAGAGCCTTTTCGCGTGTCCCGCGCAGGGCTGCATCACCTACACGGTGGAGATCGATGACCCGGCGTACGATCCGGGCGCTTCGTTCTGCGCCGGCTCGGCGTCGCCCGGCGAAATCTACAAGGTGCAGAACGGCAAGTACGTGCTGCCCGAACCCGCGAAAACCAACAAGCTGGTGTACGCGCCCCCGTATCCGTCGGGCATCACCGAGAATTCGCTAGTCCAGTACGACGCCCTGACGACCCCGCAGGGCTTCCTGCACCGGGTCGCGAAAACGTCGCCGACCTGCACCGGCACGCCCTGACGACAGGCGCCGACCGCGGCGCCCCTCGACCTTGGGACCCCTCTCGCGGCGCGCGGAGAGTGGCGCCGGGACCTGCGAATCTGCAAACGACAGCGCGTCCGGCGTTGACGCGCCGTCGCCGGCCGGCGCAGGGACCTGTGCGTTGTCGCCCGGTGCTCCGCCGCAGGCGTCGGGCAGTCCTGCCGGTGACGCACGGGACCTCGCAGCACGTATCAGCGCGTCGCCACCACGCCGGCCAGTTCCGAGAATATTTCCTGCGCGAGATTCAAGTCGCGGCGCCCGCCGTTCGGCGTGGCGTTGATGGAGACGGCGATCGTCGCGCCGCTGCGCGGATCGTAGAAGGCCGCGGCCTGCCAGCCGATGCCGCTGCCGGTGTGGCCCCACCAGCCGTGGAGGATGCCGATGCCGAGCCCGTAGCGTTCGTACTCGGGCCCATTGGTCACCACGCGCGAGCGTTCGATCCGTTCGTGCTGCAGCTCGGGGCCGATCAGGCGGCCGTCGCCCAGCGCCAACGCCCACGTCGAGAGATCGTCGAGCGTGGACACCATCGCCCCCGCGCCGGCGAGCGCAGTGGGGCTGATCAATGGCTGCTGGTCCGTCACGCCGGTGACGATGTTGACGTCATAGGGCGTCGCATGCGGCAGCGGCAACGGCACGACATGCGGATAGGTGGTGCCGGAGAGCGCGAGCGGCGCGAAGATCCGCGTCCGCAATACCTGGTCGAGCGGCAGTCCGGTGACCCTTTCGATCACCATGCCGAGCAGCACGGTGTTGGTATTGCTGTAGTCGTATTGCACGCCGGGCGCAAAGACCGGCGAGGCCGCAATGGCGAAGTCGACGAGTTCCTGCTCGGTGAAGGCGCGCGCGGGATCGGCGCCGAACTCCGCTCCAAACGCCTCGCTGGCGCTGTAGTCCGCGATACCGCTCTGCATGCCGGCCAGGTCCGCAAGCGAGACGAGATGCCCGTTCGGAATGCCCGGGATCCACTTGTCGAGCTTGTCCTCTAGCGTCAACGCGTGTTCGCGCACGAGTTGCAGCAGCACCGTCACCGTGTACGACTTGGTGATGCTGCGGATCGAGAAGTGCCCGCGCGGATCGATCGGCGTGCCCTGCTCCACGTTACCTACCCCGAGCGCCGCCTGCCATTCGCTCTCGCCCGGCACGCGCACGCTGATCAGCGCGCCCGGTATGTGGTACCGCTGCATGATGCGGTCCGCCGCAGTGCGGTAGCGCGTCGCGTTAGGCGTCGTGTCGTCGCTCAGGCAGGACGCGAGCGGGACCACCAGCGCCAGCACCGCCACCCATCGCCAACGATCACTCCTCCAGCCGCTCATTCGCATCGATTCCATCCTTTCGTTTCAACGGACTGTGGACGCGCCGCGCAGCACGCCGCGCGCATGCTCGAGGCCGGCGTCGGCGTCGGAGAGCGAGGCGCCCGGCGCGATCACGACGGGCGGCACCCACCGGTGCCGCGGCGTGCCGTCGACGTGGAACAGTTCCTCGGTGGGCAGCGCGACGCGCGCGCCAGTACGCGCGAGCGTGAACGTTTCGGTCGCGCCCGCCAACTGCGCCATCGTGCTGCCGACGACCGTCGCGCGGCGCATGCCGTCGAGCCCGACGGCCATGCCCTCGCCCATGCTGCCCGTCCAGTGGCCGACCAGCACAACGACCGGTGCGCGATAGGTGAACGGACCGCGCGGGGCGACCTCCTCCAGCCAGTTGCGCTCGACGTCCGCCTGTCCGTACCGCGGGATCCGGTGGCGCTGGTAGGGTCGGCGCATATCGACGAACCGTCCGAGGATGCCCAGCGCCACGCCGCTGTTGCCGCCGCTTGGGCACTCGCGCAGGTCGAGGATCAGTCCCCTGGTGTCGCGCAGCTGCGCCAGCGCGGCATCGAAGGCCCCCACCGTCGCCTGCTCGCCCAGCGAGTTGTTGATCCGGATGACACCGATGTCGTCGGGGAGCCGCGACCACGATAGCGGCATCGCCGGCCCGTCGAAACGTCTCGTGGCGGGTAAGGTGACCGTACGCTCGCCACCCTCCGCGGCACGCAATTCGAGTGTCCTGGCGACCCCGCGCCGTCCGGCCACGAGGGTGAGCAGCGCCCACTCGCGCGCAGCCGGCTGCGTGGCATCGACGGCGGGCCCCAGCCGGTTGGCGATGGCGGTGGCCACGGGCTGGCCATCGATGCGGATGATGCGGTCGCCCGCCCGGATGCGCGCGCGCTGCGCATCGGTCCCGGGGCGCACGGCGGTCACGCGCGCGTCGGCGCCGTCTTCCACCGCCCACAGGTCGGCGGAGGTCGGCACCGCCAGGGAGACCTGCGCGCTCCCCGGATTCGAGCCGATGTGGAAGTCGTGCAACTCGTCCAGCGCATCTTCGATCACCGCCGACCAGGCGTCCGCCGTCGTCGCCTGCGCGACCCGGTCCGCATAACGCTCGCGCAGCGTGTTCCACCAGAGCTGCTTGCCGTCCAGGAAGACGTACTGCCCGTTCACCGTCCTCCACAGTTCGTCGAAGTCGGCGCGTCGTGCCGACAGCGACGGGTCGGCCGCGCTGGCCACCACGGGCAGCCACAGCGCGATCGCCGCCCACTGACGCCAGCGCCTTGCCTTGGCCCGCAACTGTGCAGTGGCACCCATGGCGTTGCCAGGCCCTACAGTCCCGAGCGCAGCGCGGCCAATGCTTCGCCGACGCGATCCACGGTGACGACCTTGACGCCGTCCACACCATGCTTCGGCCGGTTGGCGGACGGAATGACGACGGTCGTGAACCCGAGCTTGGCGGCCTCGCGAATCCGCTCCTGGCCACCCTGCACCGGGCGAATCTCCCCTGCCAGTCCGACTTCACCAAACACGAGAGATTTGGCCGGTAATGGCCTGTTTTTAAGGGATGAGTCAATGGCCAACAAGACGGCGAGATCGGCGGCCGGCTCGAGGATACGCACCCCCCCGACCGCATTGACGAAGACATCGTAACCGCCGGTTTCGACCCCGCCATGGCGGTGCAGGACCGCCAGCAGCAGCGCCAGCCGCTGCGCGTCGAGCCCGACCGCCAGCCGCCGTGGCGTGCCGCCCTGGACGGGATCGACCAACGCCTGGATTTCCACGAGCAGCGGCCGCGAGCCTTCCAGCGTGGCGACGACGGCGGCACCGGCGACGCCTTCGGCATGCTGCGACAGGAACAGCGCCGACGGATTCGCCACGCCCTTCAGCCCGCGCTCCGTCATCGCAAACACGCCGAGTTCGTTCGCCGCGCCGAAGCGGTTCTTGATTGCCCGCACGAGGCGAAAGCTCGAGTGCGTATCGCCCTCGAAGTAGAGGACGGTGTCGACGATATGTTCGAGCACGCGCGGACCGGCGATGGCGCCTTCCTTCGTGACGTGGCCGACGAAGACGACGACGACGCCGCGCTGCTTCGCGAGCCGCGTCAACTGTGCCGCGCATTCGCGGACCTGCGCCACGCTGCCTGGGGCGGACTGCAGCGCCTCGGTGTACATCGTCTGGATCGAGTCGACGATCACCACCTCGGGCGTTCGCGCGTTGATTGCGGCGACGATCGCTTCCAGCTGGACTTCCGCGAGCAGCTCGACGGGCGCGTTGACGAGTCCCAGCCGGTG
>JBDTNR010000084.1:0-9773 GCA_039933655.1 Betaproteobacteria bacterium
GGCGCGCGAATAGCGCGGCGGCTTTTCCGGCGACAGCCGGGCGAGATAGGACTGCACGACGGGGATGCCCTGGAAGCGCCAGCCGCTCGCCACCTGCACGAGCTCGACCTTGCGTCCGGTCCAGTCCTGCTTCAGCTCGTCCAGCAGCCTGCGGATCGTGTCCGGTTCGAGCGGCGGCTCGAACAGTCGCGACAGTTGCGCAACCTGCACGGGCTCGCCCGCGACCAGCAGCGCCGCTTCGAGGATGCTCTTGATCTCCGCCAGGGTACCCGCGTCCTGCGGCTCGGCCGGCGGCGGCGCGATAGGTTCGAGTTCGTCGTTCATGGGTCGAGGGTCTATTCGTCGCCGGCCAGCGCAAAGGGCGGCGCGCCGGTCAGCGTGACGTGAATGGGGGCGTATGGCGCGGTCTGCGCGATGTCGACCAGCTGCTCGCGCGCCAGCTCGAGCAGCGCGAGAAACGTGACCACCAGGTGCGCGATGTCGGCGTGCTCGGCGAAGAGCATCGTGAACTCCATGAAGCGCGCCGGCTCGAGCATCTTCAGCATGCGGCTCATCTCGCTGCGGACGGACAACTGCTCGCGCGTCACGAGATGATGCCGATTGACGCGCGCGCGCTGGATCAGCCCCGCCCACGCCGCCTTCAGGTCGTCCGGATGCACGTCCGGCATGCGCGCCGCCGCGACGTGGTCGAACCAGATGCGGACGGTGGCGAAGTCGCGCTCGGCCAGCGGATGGTCATCGATTGCGCGCGCCGCCTGTTTCATCCGCTCGTATTCCAGCAGCCGGCGCACGAGTTCCGCGCGCGGGTCCTCGGACTCGGCGCCCGGCGGCGCCGGCGGCTTCGGCAGCAGCAGCCGCGACTTGATCTCGATGAGGACCGCGGCCATCAGCAGATATTCGGCGGCGAGCTCGAGCTGCGTGCGCCGCATCATCTCGACGTAGCCCAGGTACTGCTTCGTCAGATCCGCCATCGGGATGTCGAGCACGTTGATGTTCTGCTTGCGGATGAGGTAGAGCAGCAGGTCGAGCGGCCCCTCGAATGATTCAAGGAAGACTTCCAGCGCCTCCGGCGGGATGTAGAGGTCGTGCGGCAGTACGTTGTATGCCTCGCCGTAGACGCGCGCGAGCGGTTTCGGATTCGGCGACGGATGCGCGAGGTCGATCTCGGCGTCAGTCATATGCGAGTCCCATCGCCGCGCGCACGTCGCGCATCGTTTCCTCGGCGAGTTTGCGCGCGCGTTCGCAGCCGTCGGCGACGATGTTGCGCACCAGCGCCGGGTCGTCCAGGTACTTCTGCGCGCGCTCGTGCAACGGCTGCTGCTCCTTGATGATCGCGTCGATCACCGGCTGCTTGCATTCGAGGCATCCGATGCCGGCCGTCGTGCAGCCCTTGACCACCCAGTCCTGCGTGGCCTGGTTCGAATAAATCCGGTGCAGCGGCCATACCGGGCAGTTCTCCGGATTGCCGGGATCGGTGCGGCGCACACGCGCCGGGTCTGTCTGCATCGTGCGGATCTTCTTCGTGACTTCCGCCGGATCCTCGCGCATCAGGATCGCGTTCCCGTAGGACTTGGACATCTTCTGGCCGTCGAGACCCGGCACCTTGGCGTTGACGGTGAGCAGCGCCTCGGGCTCCGGCAGGATCATCCGGCGCGAGCCTTCGAGATAACCGAACAGGCGCTCGCGGTCGCCCATCGCGAGGTTCTGCGTTTCGTTCAACAGTTCCTGCGCGGCCTCCAGCGCCTGCGCGTCGCCCTTCTCCTGGAACGCCGTCCGCAATTCGCCGTAGCGGCGCGCTTTCTTGGATCCGAGCTTCTTGATGGCCGCCTTCGCCTTCTCGTCAAAGCCCGGCTCGCGGCCGTAGATATGGTTGAACCGGCGCGCCATTTCCCGGACGATTTCGACGTGCGACACCTGGTCCTCGCCCACCGGCACCATGTTGGCGCGATAGATCAGGATGTCCGCCGCCTGCATCACCGGATAGCCGAGGAATCCGTAGGTCGAGAGGTCGCGATCGGAGAGGCGCTGCTGCTGGTCCTTGTATGTCGGCACCCGCTCGAGCCAGCCGATCGGCGTCATCATGCCGAGCAGCAGCGTCAGCTCGGCGTGCTCCATCACCCGCGACTGGATGAACAGCGTCGAACGCGTGGGATCGAGTCCCGCGGCCAGCCAGTCGACCATCATTTCCCAGACGGAGGCCGCGATGTTCTCCGGCTCCTCGTAGTGTGTCGTCAGCGCATGCCAGTCGGCCGCGAAGAACAGGCACTCGTACTCCTCCTGGAGGCGCACCCAGTTTCTGATGGCGCCATGATAATGGCCGATATGCATGCGGCCTGTCGGGCGCATGCCCGACAACACACGGTCAGCGAACATGAGAAGTTTTCGTTTTTCGTGCCGTCTGACCGCCAGAAGTGGCGGTTACAGTCCGGTCAACGCGTAGAGCAAGAACGTCGCGACCCGCAAAATGGGTCGCATCAGGTCACCCAGCCATCCGGTGACCAGCAATACAAGAATCACGATGAAACCATACGGCTCGAGCCGAGCCAGCGCCTGCGCCGCGGCATTCGGCAGCAATCCCACGGCGATCCGTCCGCCATCCAGCGGCGGAATCGGCAACAGGTTCAGCACCATCAGGACCAGATTGATCGAGATGCCGATCTGTGCCATCCGGTAGAGGCCGTCGCTGTCCAGCATGCCGGACGGCGCCGCCGCCTGCGCCAGGAATGCCCACAGCAGCGCCATCGCGAAGTTCGCCAGCGGTCCCGCCCCCGCCACCCAGATCATGTCGCGCTTGGGGTTGCGGAGGTTGCCGAAATTCACCGGCACCGGTTTCGCCCAGCCGAAAAGAAACGGCGCCCCCGTCAGCAACAGCAGGCCGGGGACGGCGACCGTCCCGATCGGATCGACGTGCTTCAGCGGGTTCAGCGTGACGCGACCGAGCATCCACGCGGTCTGGTCGCCGAAGATTCGCGCCACGTATCCGTGTGCGGCCTCGTGCAGGGCAATCGCCAGAACGACCGGTATTACCGCAAGCGCAACGGTCTCGAGCGAAAAATCCATTCAGCCGCTATTTTACCTGAAGTCCGCGGCATGACGCCGCCCGTTGCGCACGCCGTTCGTCCGCATCACGCCAGACCGATACGCAGGGGGTCGCCGCCACCCAGCCGGACGATGGTGCCGGGCTCGATCGCCAGGTCGACGACGGTTGTCGGTACGTCCGCGCAGGGACCGGCATCGATCACGAGGTCGATCGCCGACTCCAGGCGACCGCGGATTGCATCGGCGTCGTTCAGCGGGGTCGTTGCGTCCGGCAGGATCAGCGTCGTCGACAGGATCGGCTCGCCGAGTTCGGTCAGCAGCGCGCGCACCACGGGATGTTCGGGCACGCGGATGCCCACGGTGTCGCGCTTCGGGTGCTGCAGCCGCCGCGGCACCTCACGGGTGGCTGGCAGCAGGAACGTATAGGCGCCGGGAATCCCCTGGCGCACGATCCGGAATTGCCAGTTGGCCAGGCGCACATATCGGCCCGCGTCCGCGAGATCGCGGCAGACGAGCGTCAGGAAGTGCGCATCGCCCAAGCCCCGGATCTGCCGGATCCGGCGCGCGGCCGTGCTGTCGCCGAGCGAGCAGCCGAGCGCGTAACTCGAGTCGGTCGGATACGCGATGACGCCGCCGTCGCGCACGATCTGCGCCGCCTGGCGAATGAGGCGTGGCTGGGGGTCCTTGGGGTGAACGCTGAAGAACTGGGCCATCGCAAAGGCGGATCTACATGTTGGATATATAATTGTCGCAGATTTTCACATTTTGGTTATAACGCTTTGAACCTGCAGCAACTGAAATACCTCTGCGCGGTCGTGGACCACGGGCTCAACGTCTCCAGCGCCGCCGAAGCGCTGTTTACGTCGCAGCCCGGGATCAGCAAGCAGATCCGGCAGTTGGAGGACGAACTCGGGTTGACGGTGTTCGTGCGCCAGGGCAAGCGGCTCGCGTCGCTCACCCCTGCCGGCGAGATTGTCGTGGCCACGGCGCGCCGCGCGTTGCGCGAGATCAACAACCTGAAACGCGTCGCCGACGAATTTCGCGGCGAGGACACCGGTACGCTGGCCATCGCCACCACGCATACGCAGGCCCGGTACGTGCTGCCGAAGGTGCTGCGCGAGTTCGCGACGCGCTATCCCAAGGTCAAGGTCATGTTGCACCAGGGCAACCCGATGCAAGTGGCGGAGCAGACCGCCCGCGGCGAGGCGGATATCGGCATCGCAACCGAGGCGCTGGCCGATTTCCATGAACTCGTGACACTGCCCTGCTACGAATGGAACCGCGTCGTGATCGTGCCCAGGCGGCACGCACTGGCGAAGATGCAGCCGCTGACGCTGGAGGCACTCGCGAAATTCCCGATCGTCACCTACGACTTCAGCTTCACCGGCCGGTCGGCGATCAATGCCGCGTTCTCGGCCAAGGGACTCGAACCCAACGTTGTGCTGACCGCGCTGGATTCCGACGTCATCAAGACGTACGTCGAGTTCGGCATGGGCGTCGGCATCATCGCGCAGATGGCATACGACCCGGTGCGCGACACCGCGTTCGAAATGCTCGATGCCGATCACCTCTTCGCAAAGTCGACGACGCGGCTCGGATTGCGGCACGGCGTGTTCCTGCGCGGCTATGTGTATGCGTTCATCTCGCTGTTCGCGCCCCAATACCAGCGCGCCGCAATCGACACGGCCCTCGAGGGCCGCGCCCGGCGATGACGTCGTCGCACGATCCGGCGCCCCACGGGCACACTCGCTCCTGGGGCTTCGCCGCGCTGCTCGCGTCGCTCGCCATGCTCGGGCCGTTCGCCGTCGACATGTACCTGCCGGCGTTCCCGGCGATCGGCGCCGAATTCGGTGCGTCGCAAATCGCGCTGCAGCAGACGCTGTCGGTCTACATGTTCGCCTATGCGTTCATGATGCTGTGGCACGGCGCGTTGTCCGATACGCTGGGCCGCCGCCCCATTGTTCTGGGCGGCCTCGCGGTCTTCGCGGTGGGCACCCTCGGCTGTGCGATCTCCGGCAACATCCAGTCGCTGTGGCTGTTCCGCGTGCTGCAGGGGTTGTCGGCCGGCGCCGGACTGGTCGTCGGGCGCGCGATCATCCGCGACCGGTTCAACGGCGCGGAGGCGCAGCGCATGATGTCGCAGATGACGCTCGTGTTCGGGATCGGGCCCGCCATCGCGCCGATCATAGGCGGCGCCCTGCTGAACCTGCTCGGATGGCGGTCGATCTTCTGGGCGTTGCTGGCGTGGACACTGGCGATGCTCGTGCTGGCCGCGCGGGCACTACCCGAAACCTTGCCGCCGGCGCACCGCCACGCATTGCGCCCGGCGGCGCTGTGGCGCAATTATCGCGCCGTGATCGGCCAGCCGAAATTCGCGTTGCTGGCGCTCGTTCCGTCGCTCAATTTCTGCGGGTTCTTCATCTACATCGCCGCGGCACCGACCTTCCTGGTCGACCTGCTTGGCGTGTCGACGTGGGGCTTCGCGTGGCTCTTCGTGCCGATGATCGCCGGCATCATGATCGGCGCCTACACATCCGGCCGCCTGGCCGGCAGGGTGTCGCCCAAGAAGACCGTACGCGCCGGCTACCTGCTGCTGACGGGCGGCGTCATCGTCAACCTGCTGGTCAGCACGTTCCTGCCGCCGATGGTCGCCTGGAACGTGCTGCCCATCATGATCTACACGATCGGCTCGAGCCTCATCATGCCAAGCGTCACGCTGCTGCTGCTCGACCTCTTCCCCACAATGCGCGGCATGACGTCGTCGCTGCAGGGATTCGTGCAGTTCGCGCTCGGGGGGGTGATTGCGGGTACGATTGCGCCGCTGCTCGCGCGCGCGCTGCCGCTGCTGGCGTGGGGCATGGCCGGATTCACCGCGACCGGCTTCGCGCTGTGGCTCACGTACCAGCGCCAGGCGCGCACCACGTTGAAGGAATGGACACCATGATCAGCAGCCTGTGCCGCATGCTCGCGGCCGCGTCGATGACAATCGCCATGAGCGCCGCGGCCGCCGACCTCCCCACCACCACGCTGACGATCGGCAGTCACAAGCTGATCGCCGAAGTCGCCGTCAGCCCTGAACAACGCGCGCTCGGTCTCATGAACCGCTTCAGCCTGAGGCCAGACCACGGAATGCTGTTCGTGTTCGAGCGCGTCGAACCGCTGGCTTTCTGGATGAAGAACACGTTCATCCCGCTGTCGATCGCCTTCATCGCTCCCGATGGCCGCATCGTCAACATCGAGGACATGAAGCCGCAGACCGAGGATTCGCACTGGTCTAAGGGACCGGCGCTCTACGCGCTTGAAATGCGCAAGGGCTGGTTCCTGGAGAAAGGCATCGGACCAGGGATGGTGGTGAAGGGGTTGCCGGGGGTCGTTCAAAGGTGATTAGGCTGAAACCTCCGTTCGATCTTTGACGTGCACCACTTTGTCTTAGCAGCCTGGAGTTCGAAAAGCCGATTGGCCCCACTTCCACCATTTGCACCACTATTCACCTTGCCGAAGGTTTTTGCGTCGGCTATAAGATGAGGCAATTCCAAGGTCGCCTGACTGGTTCTGCCGATTGGCAACTGCAACGCAACGCACCAAGCGGCCACGATGTTCTTGCCAAAGGAATATCGAAATGCTCAAATCGCTGGTTCTTCGATCATTTGCGATGAAGCCGCCGAGCATTGTGCCCGCATTCCTGCGGCCACTTGTGAATGCGGTTGCCGCGGGAACCCAACTCTCGCCAATCATCCTGGAGACTACGCGGTCGTTGGGATTTGACAATTTCATGCATGGAGTGAGCCTAACGGTTCACCCCAATTCTGAATCCCATTCCTTCGTCTTCGCAACGCTACCGACGGAAGGGGTCGCGGAATATGACCAGAAAGCGTATCTGGAAGTCGATCCACGCATTCAATATGGCATTGATAGTTCTCTTCCCTACGTTTGGGACCAGGAATCGGTGAAAGGGACGTCTCCCGGAACAAGGGCGTTTCTTGCGGACGCTGCCAAGTACGGGGTTGCCAGCGGTGTCTCCGTATCGTTGAGGGATGCCCATGGGCGTGGCGGCATCACCGCACTTAGCTCGGCACGCCCCATATTGGATAAGCGCCAGCGCGAAAATATTGCTGAACGCATCGGCGATATCATCGCGTTTGGCCAATACTTCCATGAGCTTGTGGTCATGGTAATACTGGAACAAAACCTTCCACCGATGTTTCGCGGTGCGCCACTGAGTCCCCGCGAACGTCAATGTCTCACGATGGCTGCGAACGGATTGACCAGTATTGATATTGGCAACAAACTGGGGATCAGCGAGCGGACGGCCAATTTCCATTTTTCCAACATCATAAGCAAGCTCGGGGTATTGAATCGAAAGGAAGCGGTCGCGCGAGCAATCTCTCAAGGGCTCATTCGGCTGGAACACTAGCAGGCGGTCGGATCGGCGATCTCACCCGTTCTCCCCCAGCCACCCCCGCATTTCGGCGATCGAATGCATGGTCGCCAGCGGGCGCAACCGGGCGAGTCCGACGGGCGAATGCGCGCCGTATGCCACCGCCAGTCCCGCCGCCCCGGCATTGCGCGCGAGTTCGAGGTCGTGCGTCGTATCGCCGATCATCAGCGTTTCGTGCGGGTGCACGCCCACGCGATCCATCAGGTGCAGCAGCATGTCCGGATGCGGCTTCGGATGGCCCTCGTCGGCGCAGCGCGTCGCATGGAACCGCGTCGTCAACGCATTCTGCGCCAGCACGCGATCGAGCCCCGAGCGCGACTTGCCGGTGGCGACCGCCAGGAAATAGTCAGCCGCCTCAAGCTCGACGAGCAGTTCGGCCGCGCCGTCGAACAGCGGAATGTCGTCCTCGCACGCGATGTAATGCTTGCGGTAATGCGCGGCGAGTTCGGCGTGGCGCTGCACCGGAAGCGCCGGCGCGACGGTTCGCAGTGCGTCCGCCAGTCCCAATCCGATCACATAGCGCGCGGCCTCATCGTCCGGCACCGGCTCGCCCATGTCGCGCAGCGCTTGCTGGATAGCCCGCGCGATGATCGCCGTCGAATCGGACAGCGTGCCGTCCCAGTCGAACACGATCAGCCGGTACCGACGGTCGGCGGCGTCACGCATCGCCGACCTTGCGCGACGGCGCATCCAGCCCCGCAACGAAATCGGCAAGCTCGCGCGGCAACGGCGCCTCGAATGCCATCGGTTCACCACTGACGGGATGTGTGAACGCCAGCCGATGCGCATGCAGGAACATGCGCCTGAGCCCCTGCTTGGCGAGCGCCTTGTTCCACGCGAAGTCGCCGTACTTGTCGTCTCCGGCCAATGGAAAGCCAAGGTGCGTCAGGTGGACGCGGATCTGGTGCGTGCGGCCGGTCTTCAACTCCGCCTCGAGCAGCGCGAGCGGCGGGTCACGGTCGGGCCACGTGGCGCGCCGGCGAAAGATCGTCTCGGCCTCCCGGCCGCCATCGTCGTCCACCCGTACGCGGCGCTCGCCTTCTTTCGTCGAGAACTTGTGCAGCGCGAGTTGCACGCGCCGTTTTTCGTCGCGCCAGCGGCCGCGCACCAGCACGAGGTAACGCTTGTCGAAACCGTCGTCGCGCAATTGCGCATGCAGTGCCACGAGCGCCGCGCGCTTTTTCGCAAGCAGCATCACGCCGGACGTCTCGCGGTCGAGCCGGTGCACCAGTTCCAGGAACCTGGCGTCCGGCCGCGCCGCTCGCATCTGCTCGATTAAGCCAGCGGCGATGCCGCTGCCGCCGTGAACGGCCAGTCCGGACGGCTTGTCGACGACAATCAGGGCGTCGTCCTCGAAGAGGATCGGCACTTTGAGACCGTCACGCGCATGCCGTGGCGAAGTTCTGGTTTCGACAGGTGCAGCGGTCCGCACCGGAGGCACTCGCACGACATCGCCGATCGCGAGCCGCGTGTCCGGCCCGACCCGAGCCTTGTTGACCCGCACCTCGCCGCTGCGAAGGATCCGATAGATGTGACTCTTGGGAACGCCCTTCAAGACCTTGGTCAGAAAATTGTCCACCCGCTGACCGGCACCATCGTCGGCAACGGTGAGCCAGCTCACAGAATCCTTGCTTAACTCGTTCATTCGATTATAATTGTCCCCGAACCGTGCATGGTAAGCGCTACAGGCGCAAGATGGCCCCAACGGGCCCGACCGCCTTGATTTGGTTGCGCTTTGCGCGGTCCCGCGCAGAAAGGAATGCGCGGGAAAAAGCCGGCTTCAGTCGCTCGCCGGGCGGGGTTTCCCCGAACAAGTAGCGATGGTAAAGGATGAGCGCAGTCTCCGCACCCGGCAACGGCCGGTTCGAAGCGGCGCATTGCGCGGCGCCCAAAGCGAGATCTTCTGTACCCGGAGGCCCCTCGATGGTGCCAGTCAAGCGACTGGCGATCGACTGGCAGCCGGACGAGTTTCCACCGCTTGTTCGCACAACGAAGACAGAAAAGCACGACGAGAGCTCTCCTTCCCCGCCATCAACGGGGTCTGAATCCATATGCCGATCGCCCTACCGCCCTCGCGCACTGCTCTCGCCCGCAGGCACTTCACCGTGCCTGCGCCCTACGTCCTCGTCGCGACCGCCGTCAGCTAGCGCCTTGCCGCCGCGGAAATCGCGGCGCGTCTTGCTTCACCTCCGTTTGCCCGCGGCGCACTGCGCCGGGGAAAGCCCATGAAACGCATGCTGTTCAATGCCACCCAGGCGGAGGAACTCCGGGTGGCGATCGTCGACGGTCAGAAACT